>DYMC01000294.1 GCA_020721745.1 Lentisphaera sp.
AGACTGCAAGTCTGACCAGGCAGGTTGACGACTACACACTCCCTTTTCGGAGCCCAATCCGATCGGGCGAGCGCTCTCAAGGAAACCAATTCAACCTCTTCGGGGAAAGGCTTCTCGAGAACACCATTCAGAATGTCTTCTCTGTATGCGAGCCACTTCTTCTGGAGCCTATCCGCGACCTGCTCGGGCGATTCCGCAAACGGAGAACTCCATTGCAGGAGGAACTTCACCCTGAGCCCGTCACGACTGAACTTGCCCGTGAAAGACCATCCCCAGGGCTGTCGTGCCTCAAATTCGGACAAGTCAAGATAGAATCCACGACAGTGTAGCTCCATCAGCGTTAGGATGGCGTACCTGTCAAGTGCCGGCTGGGCCTTCTGGAACCAATCCTGCCAGAGCCTCACCGTATTCGCCGGGCTGGTATAGTCAACCGGTGGCCGTCCGTAAACTCTCTCAAAGTCAGTCCACTGTGCTGAACAGACCAACGAAACAAGCAGGAGAAACAAGATTCGCATGGATACCCTCCTTACGATAGTTTAACATAGCTTCACGAGAGCCGCCAAGTCCGGACGTTGCTTGACGATCTCCCTCCAGGCACGGCGGTAAAACGGGAACGTCGGCTCAACTATAAACGTCAGTACCGGAAGGACACTGCGTCTTCCCCTCGCTCCGCGTGGAGTAAACTCCCCTCCGTCGATCCAGATCATGGAAGGATTAGGAACATGAAGGACGGGCTTAGAATAGCCTTCTACCTGGACGCCATAATACAGCCCGAACGAAACGAGGACGTTTACAACGGAGTCGACACCATCAACTGACATATCAGTACGAAACACAACGTTCACAGACAGGCCCAACTTCTCCAGCCCATCGCTCACGCTTTGGATGAACTTATAGGAGATCAACCCGCCACCTCGAGTAGGGACACGATGTCTGGTCTGTTCTTCTTCAGCAACTTCCATGCACTGGTCATGTACGGAAACACACCCTCGAGCCAGTATTCCTGATCGGACCACATGATCATAGGGTGGGCCTTTGCGTTCTTGACGATCTTTTCACCTCCATCAAAACGAAAGTACTTAAACCCGGGCGAAAGCCTCCATCCAAGGTAGTTGTCGGCTATCTTTTCGTCACCATAACCCATGACCTGGACCCCGTTCGCAGAACCAAACGTCACGCAGACTACGTTACATCCGTACTGTGTCAGATTCGGAGTGCGGAAGACTACGTCTATGGTGATTCCGGCGGAACGGGCTGCCTTGCTCATGTCGTAGAAGAAGGGACGGTTGTTCATGCGAATTCGCCTAAAGTCTTGATTTCAGGGTTGTTTTCAAGGAGCTTTTCGGAAGCGGTGTACAACAAGCTGACTCTGTCCTTAGGTATCTCATCAACGAGATAGCGGAAAATGGGCCGACCCTTCCAGACTTTGCGGAGATATCTTTCGAACGCTTCGCCGTAGTCGTAGTTATCGATGAAGGGCGGAAAGTATTCCTTTACAAGGGGATAGAAGACGACTAGAACGGGGTCTCCGTTTTTGGTCTCGAGAACAACGAGGATCTCTTTCCCAAGCGCGGTAGCTATCGTCTCCACCTCGTACATGGGACTTACGAT
>DYMC01000295.1 GCA_020721745.1 Lentisphaera sp.
CCTCTGGGCGAGTCTTGCAGGCAGGATCTTCTCCAGTTCTCCAAGCGGGACCTCGGCGATTGCCTCCGGCGTGTCATACCCGTTTTTGACAAGCCGGTTGATGTAGGTCCTGGTCAGCCCCCTTAGTCGTATCTGGGAAAGGGGGAGGCCCTCAACGCCTATCCCGTAGATCAGCCTCCGGCTTAGAGTCTCGATGCTCTTTATAGCCTTCTTGGGCCATTTCACCTCTCTGGCCAGATCCGCCAGCGTCTCGGCAAGCCAGCTGAAATCCTCGCCTGCCCGCCTGATCGCCCCCGAATAGAGGAAATACTCGTTTTCGATGTCCTTCGTATCCGCGGGCGATATCCACCTTAAGAGCATCAAGGCCTTCTTGACGGCCCGCTCCTCTTCATAGGCAAGCCTCGTGGATTGCTCCAGGATCTCCCGGAATATCTCCTTTTTATCCTCCATCTCCAGGCTTACCGTCCTCTGGAGCTCAAGGCGGTAGCCCCCGTAGCCCTTCTCCTTTGTCTTCATCGGGATATAGACGAAATAGGCGTCCTTGGAAAAGGAAAGGAGGGTGAGGATTTCCAGATCCGTGATGTGGAACGGGTCCGCCTTCTGGAGGAAATCCAGAAAATGGAAGACCGTCTCCAGCATCACCCCCTTCGAGGCCGCGATCTTTCCTGTCTGTGTCGCATGAAATTTTCCCTCCGGGTCCCGGTAAACGAGCCCCCACTTCAGAGAGGCATCCAGAGTCTTTCGGATGATCTTATCATAGTCCTCATCGGTAAGTTTTTGCCTCCAGACGGTCTGCCCGGTAAAGGTCGCCTTCAGGAATTGCCTGATCTCATCGGGGGTTTGACTGAAGCCGGAGGCTATGAGGTTGAGGATGTGTTTGTCTATCTCTTCCAGGTCGAGGGCGGGGGTAAGCTCCTCCAGCTTCCCCTCAACGTATCCTTCATAGAAGGCCTTGAAATCCACGTACGAGCTGGTGACGAAGACGGCCCGGCCAAAATCTTTGATGAAGCCGAAGCGTCCCACCCGGCCCCCCATGTTCTCGAAGTCTGAGACAGGGATGCTGACCCTGATGAGGCTTTTGGTCCTTTTATCGAATTGCCATTTCCTGGGATCGATGATTGCGTTTTTCATCGGGAGGTTCATCCCTACGGCGAGCGTTGTCGTGGAGCAGAGAAGTCTAATCTCGCCGCACTTTACGTATCTCTCGACAATATCCCGCTCCTCCCAGGAGAGATCCGCATTGTGGATCGCGATTGCGTTCTTCAAGAGGGAGACTAAAAGATCCCGGGAGACGCTCTCCTCCCTGGACATAAGCTCGTCAATCGCGCCCTGGGCGGGAGGGAGGCTAACGATCCTGGAGAGCTTCATCGCGACGGATTCGGTGCTTGGCTTGTCCTTCAGAAAAAGGACGGTCTGCTCCCCCTTTTTGTCGGCAAGGAAGGCCGCCGTCTCGGCCATCTGGTCAAGCGGGTCTTTGGATTCTAAGGAAAACCACTGCTCCTCCCCGCGGTTTTTGCTGTTGAACTCGCTGTAGCGGAATTTCCCGTCAAAGAAGACGCCTTTGCGCAGTTCAACGGGGCGTTTTTCCTGGATTAGCATCTGGGCCT
>DYMC01000080.1 GCA_020721745.1 Lentisphaera sp.
TGACCTTTCGGGTTCTGAATTTTATTCAACGTATTTGCGACGCAGGACACTAGGTCGTTCAGCGAATCCTTACATGTACGGATTCAGTAAACGGACGTAGTTTACTGAATAAGTCCGTCTATCGTGATTCCATCATTTTGCGAAATTCGCGGAATAGATAGAATGGATCGTGCGGACCGGGCCCCGCCTCAGGGTGGTATTGCACCGAAAACGCGGGCAGCTTCCTGTGTCTTATCCCCTCGACAGTGTTGTCGTTGAGGTTCACGTGGGTTATTTCCACCTGGGAGAGGTCGAGGCTTTTGTCGTCAACGATGAAGTTGTGGTTCTGCGAGGTGATCTCGACTTTTCTGTTCTCCAGACGCATCACCGGGTGGTTGCATCCGTGGTGTCCGAACTTGAGTCTGCGGGTCTTGGCCCCGCATGCGAGTCCGAGGAGCTGGTGCCCCAGGCATATCCCGAACACCGGGATTTTCCCGAGGACGGCCCTTATGGTCTCGACCGCATATGGTAGGGCGGCCGGGTCCGCCGGACCGTTCGATATGAAGACCCCATCCGGTTTTTTGCCGAGCAGTTCGGTTGCGGTGGTTTTAGCCGGCATGACATGGACTTTCATGCCACATCTGCGCAGATTTCTCATGATGTTGCGCTTGATCCCGTAGTCGAGGGCTACGACGTTCATATCCGCCGGAGGGAGCTTGTCGCACACGCCCCAGGAATCGTCGAGGGAGTCTTCCGGATTCCAGTCGTATGCGGATCTGCATGTGACTTTGGCGGCGTAGTCCTGTCCGTCGAGGCCGCACCATTCGCGGGCTTTTGCGACAGCATCCTTTTCCGATAGCGTTCCGCTTGCGGCCATCATGCCTTTGAGGGTTCCGGCGCTGCGTAGCTTCGTGGTGAGTGCGCGGGTGTCTATTCCGGCTATGCATGGTATCTTGTTTTTCAGCAGTTCCGCCGACAGCGGCGATTCGCTTCTCCAGTTGCTCGGATGGTTGAGGTCATGTATGATGAATCCGTTGGCGAAGAGCTTTCTGGATTCCATGTCGGAGGAATTCATCCCGGTGCTGCCTATCTCGGGATAGGTCATTGTAACTATCTGCCCGGCGTAGGACGGATCGCTGAGAATCTCCTGATAGCCCGTCATCCCGGTGTTGAAGACCACCTCGCCGAGGACATCGGCCTCCGCGCCGACAGAATATCCGTGGTAGACGCTGCCGTCCTCGAGAGCGAGGAAAGCCCTCTTGTCCCTTTGCTCCTTCCAATTGTATTTCGTCACGATATGCACTCCTCCAGAATTGATTGCCGGCCTTGGACCCTGTGGACTTCGCTTCTCCCGCGCGACCGGGCGCCAATCTAGCATCTTTGAGGTGATTTGCGAACTTAGAATTCGCTCTTTGCCTTCCTGGTCATCAGATCAATGAGGCATTTCCTCGGGTCCTTCCCGTCGTAGAGCCCGGCGTGGACCTCGTTGATTATAGGTGTTTCGACTTTCCTGTCCCTGGCCAGTTCGTATGCGCTCAGGCATGTTCGAACGCCTTCCGCGACTATCTTCCCCATCGAGGCGATGATGTCGTCGAGGTGTCTGCCCTTGCCCAGCTCCTCTCCGACGAACCTGTTTCTGCTGTGCCTGCTCATGCAGGTTACGATGAGGTCGCCTATGCCGCTGAGGCCCGAAAAGGTTTCCGGGCGTCCTCCGAGGGCGGTCCCCAGCCTCGACAGTTCGGCGATCCCTCTGGTGACAAGAGCAGCCTTTGTGTTGTCGCCCAGTTTCATTCCGTCGGCGATTCCTGCGGCGATGGCGAAGATGTTCTTGAGCGAGCCCCCAAGCTCGACGCCGACTATGTCCCCCGACGTGTATATCCTGAAGTTCCTTGACATCATCGCTTTCTGAACCAGGGCGGCGCAATCCTTGTCGGACGAGGCCACGACGACGGCGGTGGGCTGTCCTACGGCGACCTCCTCGGCGTGGCTGGGCCCCGAGAGGACGGCATAGGCGGCGGCGTCCTTTATCTCGTCGGCGAAGACCTGGCTCATGCGTTTCAGGCTTTCATTCTCTATGCCTTTTGCCAGATTGACCACGGCCCTGCCGGCGAAACTTCCCGGCTGCATGCTCCTGAGCACTTCCCTCATGAACTGCGATGGGATGGCCATGACTACCAGATCCGTGCCCGACAACGCGTCGCCGCTGGATTCGCAAAGTCTTATTTCAGGCGGCAGCTTCACGCCGGGCAGGAACTTGGCGTTCTCGCCGGTCCTGCGAATTTCGCGGATGTTTTCGGGGAAGGGTCCCCAGAGCGAGACGGAATGTCCGTTCGAGTTCAGGAGCATGGCTGTCGCCGTCCCCCATGCTCCGTCGCCAATTACAGATGCCTTGATCTTCATTTCTCCTCCTTTCTGCCGAAGCGCATTTCGGTTCCATTTGCAAGTCTGGCAATGTTCGACCTGTGTTTGATTATGGACAGGACGGATATGGCCGTGAATACCGAGAACAGCAGAGGGGAGAACTCCCCGCCTGCGAATTTCGCAGCCAGAAAATATGCGGCGGGCAGCGCAACGGACGCGACGATGCTCGACAGTGAAACGAAGCGTGAAATGGAGAATACGGCCATCCAGACGAGAAGGGAAGCGCCCATGGACAAGGGGGAGATTGCGGAAATCGCGCCGGCGGCCGTTGCGACACCCTTGCCTCCTTTGAAGCCGAGGAAGATGGTCCAGACATGGCCGGAGAAGGTTCCTGCCAGGGCCGCTGCGCGGATTGCGTCCAGGGAATCGGGGGCGAATCTCCGCGAAAGAAGATATGATGCGAGGACCGGAGCAAGCCCCTTGAGAAAATCCAGCAGGAAGCAAAGATAGCCCCATCTCCTGCCAAGTGTCCGCAGGACGTTGGTCGCCCCGATGTTGCCGCTGCCGTGCCTGCGGATGTCTATTCCGTTGACCCGCCCGATGATGTATCCGAACGGAAGCGAGCCGACTAGATACGAAAGCAGAAAAGCAATGGGGACCGAGAATGTTTTGGAAAACTCTTCCACGCTGGAATCCTTTGATACAAGCAGGGAATATCCTTTGCAAAAAGCGAAATTCAAGGACGCAAACAGTGCTCGGCCTTGAATATCTCCATTCTTCTCTCGATTTCTGAGATTTTTTCTTCATCGGACATGGAGACGCACGCACGGATGCCGTCGGGGCTGTGGCTGCCTGTTATATCGAGGGAGATCGCGCCAACCCCGTAGCGGAGGAGTTCGCGCAGAAGCATCTCCGAGTTCATTCCCGGATAGGCAAGCGTGAAGTAGAAGCCGTCGGCGAGGGGCTCGTCCCCGTCAGTCGCGTATACCAGCCTGAATCCATTCCTCAGGAAGACATCCTTCATTCTCTTGGCCCGCCGCGCATATTCCCTTATCGGCTCCAGAAAGCTGTCGCCCCTGTTCGCCGACCTGAGCATCTCCGCCAAGGCATATTGCGAGGAATGCCCCGTCCCCGACGAAAGGCTGTAGAGCGCCCCGTAGACAAGCGCGTGGCCGAAATTCGCCGTGCCGAAATGCTTCTCGAGTCCCTCGAAATTCCTTTTGGCCAGCTTGTCCGACACTATCATTGCGGCGATGCGCTCCCCGGCGTAGCTGAAGACCTTGGAGCTGGATATGAGAATTATGTAGTTGTCCGTGTATCTGGCCACGGTCGGCTGGTAGGGCGGAACCCCCGGTCTGGAGTAGTCCTTTCTGAAGTCCATTGCGAAATACGCAAGATCCTCCACCGCAGTGACATCGTGTTTATCGCAGAGATCGCCTATGATTCTCAACTCATGGTCGGTCAGGGCTATCCACGAAGGATTGTTCGGGGAAGAATATACAATCGCTGAGATGCCGCCTCCAGCCAGATAGGACTCGAGCTTGGGCTTCAGCCTGTCGCCCCGGTGGGTATGCACGTCGAAGCTTTCGTAGGGCAACCCGAGAACCTTGTGCTGCTGCTTCTGCACGGGAAAACCGGGGTCTATGAAAAGGGTCTTCTGTCCTTCCGCCCTCCTGCACGCGGTCATAAAAACGGCGAACGCGCCCTGCATCGAGCCGACCGTGGGAAAGCAGTTTTCCGGCCTGACCTCTACATTCATGAAGAGCTTTGCGAATTTCGCGATTTCGTCCTTCAGCTCCGGAATACCCTCGATGTGCGGGTATTTCGCGGCAACCCCGCTCCTCAGCGCAGCTATCTGGGCCTCTATCCCCGCCGGATTCGGGGCGAGACCGGGAACCCCCATCTCCATGTGCACGAAAGGAAGGCCGCTGTCCTTCTCGATGGACAAGGTCAGCCGCACAATCTCCCTTATGCTCGCCCTCGAAAGCGACTTTATCCCCAGTCTTTCGATCCGCTCGGCCACGAATGAAGCGTCGAGCGGAACATCCCCTTTTTTCAGCCTTCCATGCGAAGCGTGCATTGATTCCGTCCCAAGTTGAATTCAATCAAACGAAGCACACCGAGCCAATTGTATTCGGCTATCTACTGAGCCAATTGCAAAATTGCCTTTTTAAAGGATCGCCAGCCCTATGGCTGGCTCTGATGCCGGTCATAAGACCGGCGTTCCAAAGGCAATTTTGCAATTACCTCTACTACTAAACATGCGAAAGGCGCGAAAATCAATTGGAGAATTGGAAAAATTACAGATGCGGCATAAAACTCCCCCTGCGCAGTTTTATTGCGACACGATGTCGCACGTGGGACATCGTTCCACAGTGGGGCATGCGGGCTTTGTATTAAACCATTAAATTTTAACTAATTGTATATTAATGTGTTATGCATTAAATTTTGTCCATGGCACGCTCATTGCTATGGTATATCCGCGCTGACGATCTGTATTTTTACACGTATAACCTTAGGAGACTGGCGATGGCTAAGATACTTGGAATAGATTTAGGAACCACGAACAGCTGCATGGCTGTGATGGACCACGGCGAGGTGAAGGTGATCCCGAACGCGGAGGGAGCCAGGACCACTCCGTCTGTCGTAGCCTTCACGAAATCCGGCGAGAGGCTTGTGGGCCAGACGGCGAAGAGGCAGGCGGTGACCAACCCGAAGAACACGGTGTTCTCGATAAAGCGCTTCATGGGGCGCAAATACTCCGAGATCGGCAGGGAGCTGGAGCTGGTTCCCTACGAGGTGGCCGAGGCGAAGAATGGCGATGCGCACGTGAAGATAGGCGACAAGGTGTATTCACCGCCGGAAATATCCGCAATGATACTCCAGAAGCTCAAGACCGACGCGGAGGCCTATCTCGGCGAGGAGATCAAGGAGGCGGTGATAACCGTCCCTGCATACTTCAACGACAGCCAGCGCCAGGCCACCAAGGACGCGGGCAAGATCGCGGGCCTCGACGTGAAGAGAATCATAAACGAGCCTACCGCGGCGGCGCTCGCCTACGGCCTCGACAAGAAAAAGGACGAGGCTGTCGCTGTCTACGACCTTGGCGGCGGAACGTTCGACATATCCGTGCTCGAGATCGGCGACGGTGTCTTCGAGGTAAAGGCTACCAACGGCGACACTCATCTGGGCGGGGACGACTTCGACCAGGCGGTGATCAACTGGCTTGCGGATGAATTCAAAAAGGAGAACGGGTTTGACATAAAGAAAGATGCGCAGGCGCTCCAGAGGCTGAAGGAGGCCGCTGAAAAGGCCAAGTGCGAGCTGTCCACCAACATGAGCAGCGAAATCAACCTTCCGTTCATAACCGCGGACGCTTCCGGCCCGAAGCACCTTACCGCAAACCTCACACGCGCCAAGCTTGAAGAGCTCGTTGACGGCCTCGTCGGAAGAACAGTCCATCCCGTTGACAACTGCATGAAGGACTCCGGACTCAAGATATCCGACATAAAGGAAGTCATCATGGTCGGCGGACAGACCCGCATGCCGAAGGTCGTGGAAATGGCGAAGAAGTTCTTCGGCAGGGAACCTCACAAGGGGGTGAACCCGGACGAAGTAGTCGCCGTCGGCGCGGCGATACAGGGCGGCGTGCTCGGCGGACAGGTCGAGGATGTGGTGCTGCTGGATGTCACACCCCTGTCGCTCGGGATCGAGACGCTTGGCGGAGTCATGACGCGCCTCATCGAGCGCAACACGACCATTCCGACGAGGAAGAGCGAGATATTCAGCACGGCGGCGGACAACCAGCCCGCGGTGGACATACACGTCCTGCAGGGCGAAAGACAGATGTCGCGAGACAACAAGAGCATCGGCAGGTTCAAGCTTGACGGCATTCCGCCGGCGCCGAGGGGAATGCCCCAGATCGAAGTTACATTCGACATAGACGCGAACGGCATACTGCATGTCACCGCGAAGGATCTTGGCACCGGCAAGGAGCAGAAGATCACCATCACCGCAAGCTCCGGTCTCAGCGACCAGGAGATCGAGAAGATGGTGAAGGACGCCGAAAAGTTCTCCCAGCAGGACAAGAGCGAGAAGGAGAAGGTCGAGACCCGCAACCGCGCGGACTCCACAATATACCAGACCGAAAAACAGCTCAAGGAGTTCGACGCGAAACTCCCGGACTCCGTTAAAAAGCCAATTCAGGACAAGATCGAACAGCTCAAGAAGGCGAAGGAGCAGGATGACACCGAATCCATGAAAAAGATACTCGGTGAAATGGAGCAGCTCATACAGAAAATGGGAGAGGAGATATATAAGGGCGCAGGAGCAGGCGCAGGCGCAGGGCAGGGAGCCGGGCCGAACCCGTTCGGCGGCGCCGGCCCGAACCCCTTCGCAGGCGCAGGACAGCAGGAGGCCGGCCAGGAGCAGAAGCAGAAATCCTCCGGAAAAGGCGACGAGAAAGTCGTGGACGCCGAAGTCATAGACGACAACAAGTGATTCAAAAAAGAACCCCAATAGAACAATAAACCAAAAAGGAGAGAAGCGCATGAGCAAAGTGAGCATCAAACCGCTCGGAGACCGCGTCCTCGTCGAACCGGTCGAAGAGAAAGAACAAGTGAAGGGCGGCATCGTCATCCCGGATTCCGCAAAGGAAAAGCCGATGGAAGGCAAAGTCATCGCCCTCGGAACAGGCAAGATAGACGAGAAGGGCAACAAGGTCCCCTTCGACGTCAAGGTCGGAGACACCATCCTCATGAGCAAGTATGGCGGCACGGAAGTCAAATACGACGACAAGGAATACAAGATCCTCAGCCAGAGCGACATTCTCGCTGTGGTCGGCTGAACAATCAAAACAAAAACAAAGGAGTAGAATACTATGGCAGGCAAACAGTTGCTATTCGGCGAAGACGCCAGGAAGAAGATCCTCAGAGGGGTCGAACAGCTCAGCAGGGCCGTGACGGCCACGCTCGGACCAAAGGGTAGAAATGTCGTCCTCGACAAAAAATTTGGCTCTCCCACAGTCACCAAGGACGGTGTCTCCGTCGCCAAGGAAATCGAACTGCAGGACCCCTTCGAGAACATGGGCGCGCAGATGGTCCGTGAAGTCGCGAGCAAAACCTCCGACATCGCCGGCGACGGGACGACCACGGCCACGGCACTGGCGGAATCCATCTACCGCGAAGGACTCAAGAACGTCACGTCCGGCGCAAATCCGATGGCGCTCAAGCGCGGCATAGACAAGACCGTCGCTGAAATCGTCGAGCAGCTCAAGAAGCAGAGCAAGAAGGTCAGCGACAGGGATCAGGTCGCGCAGGTTGCGACAATCTCCGCAAACGGGGACAAGACCATCGGCGACATCATAGCGGAAGCCATGGACAAGGTTGGCAAGGACGGCACGATCACGGTTGAAGAGGCGAAGTCCATTGACACCACCCTGGACGTGGTCGAAGGCATGCAGTTCGACAAGGGATACCTCTCCCCGTATTTCGTTACAAATGCGGAGAGCATGGAATGCAGCCTCGAGGACTGCATGATCCTCATCCACGAGAAGAAGATAAGCAGCCTCCAGGATCTCCTCCCGCTGCTCCAGACCGTCGCAAAACAGGGCAAGCCCCTGCTGATAATCGCCGAGGAAGTCGAAGGCGAAGCCCTTGCGACCCTCGTCGTGAACAAGCTCCGCGGCACGCTCAACGTCTGCGCAGTCAAGGCCCCTGGATTTGGCGACCGCAGGAAGGCGATGCTCGAAGACATCGCAATACTGACGGGCGGAACATGCATATCCGAAGACCTCGGCATCAAGCTCGAAAGCGTCACCGTCAGCCAGCTCGGAAAGGCCAAGAGGGTCACCGTTGACAAGGAGAACACCACGATAGTCGAAGGCGCGGGCAAGCAGTCCGCCATACTCGGAAGGGTCAACCAGATCAAGAAGCAGATCGAAGAGACCACCTCCGACTACGACCGCGAAAAACTCCAGGAAAGACTTGCGAAACTCGCAGGCGGGGTCGCCGTCATCAACGTCGGCGCGGCCACCGAAACGGAAATGAAAGAGAAGAAGGCCAGAGTCGAGGACGCCCTCCACGCCACAAGGGCGGCAGTCGAGGAAGGCATAGTCCCCGGGGGCGGAGTCGCACTCATACGCGCCTCAAAGGCCCTCAAGGACCTCAAGGTGTCCGGCGACGAGGCTATCGGATCGGGCATAGTCCTCAAGGCGGTCGAAGAGCCTCTCAGGAAGCTCGCCGCGAACGGCGGGTATGAAGGCTCGATAGTCGTCCGCGAGGTCGGCGAACGCAAGCAGACCGAAGGCTTCAACGTCGAAACCGGCGAGTATGTGGACATGCTCAAGGCCGGAATCATAGACCCGACCAAGGTCACAAGGTCGGCTCTGCAGAACGCCTCGTCCATCGCAGGGCTCCTGCTCACCACCGAATGCATGGTCACCGAAATTCCTGAAAAGGAAAAGGCCATGCCTGCGGCAGGCGGGCCCGGAATGGGCGGAATGGGCGGAATGGATTACTAATCCAGACCCCACGGTAAAAATAAAAGGCGCGCCAGCCGGCGCGCCTTTTTTTTTTGCATGAGGTAATTGCAAAACTCTTTTTGCGGGCATGGCAACACGTGATTTCATACGTGTCAAGAGCATGCCCATCTACGCCGATTTTTGCGAAAAATCGGCGTAAAAATGGAGGGACGCGCCCCGATGCCCTATCGGGATCGGGATCACGAGACTTGTGCGTCCGGAGTTTTGCAATTGGCTCCCGCATCAAAAATAGGCATAATTTTATTCAACGTATTTGCGACGCAGGACACTAGCCCGTTTTTCGCAGGAAAAACGGGCTAGGCTCAGAGGAAAGCCCCCGCCTCGACAAGTCTCCTGCGAATTTCGCAGCCGTCCAGCTCTCCTGCCGTCCTGCCACTTTTACATGAGATAGCGGCGGCCATCCCTGCGGCTTGTCCAAGCGAACATGCCGGCGGCATCACCCTGAGGCTGCTGTGCATCGCGTGGTCGGCCGATATTGGACGTCCGCCCACGAGCAGATTGCCGGCACCTTCCGGGACTATGCAGCCATATGGGATTTCATACCATTCGTCTTTCGGCATGTTGACTATTTCGGTCCCGCTGCCATCCGGGTTGTGTATATCTATCGGATAGTTCACCCTGCATATTGCGTCGGGGAACTTCTCCCTTGTCTTGAACGATTCGATGGTCAGACGCCTGACCCCTTTCACCCTGCGGGTCTCGCGGACTCCGATATGCGAGGCCATCGAGCATATCGAGGAGTTCTCGAAGCCGGCCACGCGCCTTTTCAGGAATTCCACCAGCTGTCTCACCTGCCTGCGCCCCTCGATCTCGGCCTCCGAAAGTTCGATCCCGCTGATCCCGCTCATCCTCACCACGCGGGTCGAGTTGAAGTGGACGGTACCCTCCTGCACACACTGGAAGTAGAGCACGTCCTCCCGAGGGCAGACAATCTCTCCGGACGCCTTTGCCTCCAGGTAGAGCTTGTTTATCTGCTCCCTTGGCGGCATCCTTTTCATGTCCACGCCGGAGAGCTTGAAACAGGTCGTCATCGGCTGGCAGCTGCCTGTCGGACCGCCGATATCGAACTTGCAGCCGGCCTTCGCCGCAAGGTCGGCATCCCCGCTGCAGTCGACATATACTTTAGCCTTCGCCGCCGTGAATCCCGACTTGGAGAGCAGGACGATGAAGTCTATCTCCCTGCCTTTCATGACGACATCCGCGAGTACGTGGTGGTAGATTATCCTGACCCCGGATTCGAGGCATATGTCCTCCGCGGCGAGCGCGGCGACATCCTTCTGTATCCGGAGATCGTCCCAGGCGGCCTCTTCGCTCTTCATAGCCTTGAACTCATAGGAGGCAGGGTAGTAGTGCTTCATCCTCTTCACCCATTCAAGATAGATGGGTCTGTCCATGCACTTCCCTCCGGCATGGTTTGTCATGAATGGCTGCACCTCTCCGACCGATGCCATTCCTCCGAGAATGCCGTATCTCTCGACGAGAACCGTCTTCACCCCCTGCCGTGCCGACATCGTCGCAGCGCCTATGCCTCCCGGACCGCCACCAACTACTATCACATCGGCCTCTATCGCAAGCGGAATTTCCCCCGAATAGTTGTATTTTAGAGTCTTCACCATTGACCTCCTGTTTTGAAAATATCTGAAATCCTAGTAGCCCGGGCAGGAAAACTAGCACGCAATACATAAAAATCCAGCGACGGATAAAGGACATGTCCGTTTGACATGCGTCTAAAACAAATCATACTTACGGGTGGAACGCCGTTATTCAAGCAATAAAC
>DYMC01000296.1 GCA_020721745.1 Lentisphaera sp.
GAATCAGGTGGGACATGCTGCGCTGGCGCGTGCGTTCTTAAACGCAGTGGAGTATTTGGACTTTAGACAAAATTTGACAATAGAAAAGAACTGCGTCAAACTGGGGGTATGAACAGACATGAACATGCCACTCAACTGACGCAATTCCGGCAAGAAGTGTACCAGAACTTTAACAAACGAGCCGATGCGCTCATGGATTTGTTGGATGCCTTGAGCAGTCAGAGCCGGGCGCAATCGGTGGTGGAACTCAGTCTTGAAAGCTGTTTTCGGCGGGAGCATACTTCGGTCTTCAAGGCGATTGCCTCCTATTCTCCGAAGTGGATGAGCAAAAGTCTGGCGCAGTTGGCTGCGCCCTATCTTCCCCATCCACGGCAGCGGCCATTTTGGGTGTTGGGAGTGGATACGACTCCCCAGCCGCGCCCCTATGCGCAGACCCTGAAGGATCGGAGTTACGTTTATCAACCTGCCCTTTTGCAAAGCAACAAGCCTGTGACGATTGGGCATCGCTACTCGGAGGTGGCTTTGCTGCCAGAGCCGGATGTACAACAGGGCAGTGCCTGGGTCGTTCCCCTGAGTTGTGAACGGGTCAGTAGCGCCGAGGACAAGGAACTGGCAGGCGCCATCCAGATGAACGTTCTTCTGGACGACCCGACTCTGCCGTTCCATAACCAGTTATGTGTAGAAGTGGGCGATACCAGTTACAGCAAGCCGAAATATCTCTTCGCCAATCGCCCGAAGTCCAACCTGGTGAGCCTGGTACGCGTACGCAGTACCCGCACCTTCCATCGAAAAGCGTCCCCTTCCAATCGAAAGCGTTTCGCAGGACATCCCGCCTGGTATGGAGCGGCTTTCTCGCTCCATGATCCGCAGACCTGGCATGCCCCAGATGAAATCGCGTCCACCCCCATGACCAGTCGTCGCGGACGGGTCTATTCGGTGAAGATTGAAGCTTGGCATGATATGCTGATGCGCGGCAAGCGCAAACCGATCCACATTCCGATGCACCGCTATCCCTTCACGCTCGTCCGCATTTGCCTGTACAACGCCAACGGTGTTCTGGCTTACCCACAAGCCCTCTGGGTCATCGTCATGGGAGAGCAACGCGGCGCTCTCAGCCTGTTGGACATTTTCACGGCGTACAACCAACGCTATGATCTCGAACATTTCTTCCGTTTCGGCAAACAGAGATTGTTGTTGGATGACTTCCAGACCCCAGAGGTAGAGCATGAAGAGAACTGGTGGGCTCTGGCTCATCTGGCTTACCTGCAACTGTGGGTCGCCCGTCCCTATGCCGAAAACCATCCGCACCCCTGGGAAAGCTCGCTATCTGCCTCGAATACACAGTCGCTTTCCCCAACCCGTGTCCAGCGGGATTTCGGAAGAATTATTCGCCAGATTGGAACACCCGCCACTCTGCCCAAACGCCGAGGTTATTCCCCAGGTCGCCCGAAAGGGACTGTTTTGGTTCACCGGCCGCATCTTCCGCCTGTTTTCAAAGGCTTCACCTGACGAAAATCGACTTGCTTGTTCAGTTTTTAAGGTGCTTTTCACACCCATCAAAAAATGGGCTATGCCTCTTTGTCTAAAGTCCAA
>DYMC01000081.1 GCA_020721745.1 Lentisphaera sp.
CTCAAAAATATATACCATCCAATGACCATTGCAAGATATCTTCGAGCCAATTGCAAAATTGCCTATTCAGGGGGAACGCCAGCCCTATGGCTGGTTCCGGAGCCGGTCATAGGATCGGCAATTTTTGAAATTACCTCATCTGCTCATCTCCTTTATCCCCCTTACACACAAGTTATTGACAGGCCCGGCGACCTTCCTGCATAACTTATTGCCATTCAACATTATAGATATCCAGATCAAGCGGCTTTTACCCCCGCGCAACTTAACATAATATATATTATGCGACGTTGCATGCGGGGCATTTCCGCCCATCTTTAAAGCAGCGGATTCGATGCGGTCAGCTAGATTGCCTTCGCCTTCTTCAATGCCGTCTTCATGGATTCCACCGGGGCATCGAGTCCGGTCCATATCCTGAAGGATTCAGCGCCTTGGTGGGCCAGCATGGAAAGGCCGTCGGAACATTTGCAGCCTTTTCCGTCGGCGAGCCGAAGGAATGCGGTTTTTCCGTATATCATATCGTAGTAGAACTTGCTTTTTAGAAAAAATTCTTCGGCGAGGGGGGATGGATCGCCGGATTTCAACCCCAGACTGCTCGCCTGAATAATTATCTCGGACGCTTCGACGGCCTCCGCAACATAGGCATGGTCCTCCGGAACCGAACATGACACGCGGACCGACGGGAATTCCCTCGATATCGTGTGGCAGAGATCTTCCGCCTTCGACAGCGTCCGGTTGACAAAGGCCAGGCTTCGGGCCCCGACCGACGCGAAATGGACCGCCGCCGCCCGACATGCGCCTCCGCATCCGACGAAGAACAAGCTCTTTCCCGTGATCGGCAGGCCAAAATCGCACTTGATCGCCATTTCAAGCCCCTTCCCGTCCGTGCTCTCGCCGAAGAGACGCCCGTCCCGGTTGGCTATCGTGTTCACGCTCCCTGCGAATTTCGCAACCGGGCTGACCCCGTCGAGATATTCCATTATCGGCCCCTTGTGCGGCACAGTCACGTTCACCCCGTCATAGAGCCCCCTCGCCCGCTCCGCGAATTCCGCAAGATCGCATGGTTTGACATGGACCGCCTCGTAGATCGCGTCTATGCCCAGCGCCTTGAACGCCGCATTGTGCATCGCCGGAGAAAGCGAATGGCCTATCGGATCGCCGATCACTGCGAATTTCGCGAAGCGCAATTTGGGTCCTTCGTTCAAGATCGGGATTCTCCAAACGAGAAGAACTTCTTGGCCTTCTCTATGAAGGAGTCAATCATCGGATGCGAACCAGCGTCCTTCGATGCATCGGCGAACTGCCTCAAGAGTTCCTTCTGCCTCGAATTGAGTCTCGTCGGCACCTCTATGAATATCTTCACATACTGGTCTCCGCGCTGCCCACCCTTCAAGGATGGCATCCCCTTGGCCTTCAACCTTAGGACGGAGCCGTTCTGGGTCCCGTCCGGTATCCTCAGCTTCGTCTTGCCCGTCACCGTCGGCACCTCGACCACGCCGCCAAGCGCGGCCGTGCTGAAATCAATCGGCAGCTCGCAGATTATGTCCTGCCCGTCGCGCTTGAATATCTCGTGCGGATGCACATGGATTATCACGTAGAGGTCGCCTGCGGACCCTCCCCTGAGCCCGCCCTCGCCCTCCCCGGCGATTCTCAGCCGCGACCCAGTGTCCACCCCGGGCGGAATATGTATCTTCAATGTCTTCTCCTTCCGGACAAGACCGCGGCCGGAACAGGTCGGGCATGACTTCTCCACAATCTGCCCCGAGCCACCGCAAACCCCGCAGGTCTGCCTCAGACTGAAGAAACCCTGCGATATGGATGTCTGCCCCCTGCCCCCGCACGACGGACAAGTCTTCATGCCGCTGCCTTTTGCGCATCCCGAGCCGTTGCAGTCCGGACAGCTCTCCATCCTTGGAATCCGGATTTTCTTTTCCGTGCCGAAAACCGACTCCTCGAAATCTATCGAGAGGTCGAAGCGCAGATCGGAACCGTCCGTGGCGCCGTTCGAACTGTGTCTCGCCCTTCCGCCCGAGAACAACTCTTCGAATATGCTGCCGGTGCCTCCCCCTCCATTCCCAAAGACCTCCCTGAATATGTCGAATGGATCGTGGAACTCGAAGCCACCGTATCTGCCTCCGCCCCCCCCTCCCCTGCCCGCTCTGGTGAACGCATCATGCCCGAACTGGTCGTATTGCGCACGCTTCTGCGGATCGCTCAAAACCTCGTAGGCCTGCGAAAGCTCCTTGAACTTCTCCTCCGCACTCTTGTCCCCCGGATTCTTGTCAGGATGATATTTTATCGCCAGCTTCCTGTAGGCCTTCTTGATCTCTTCCTGGGATGCCCCCTTCGCAACGCCCAGAATCTCGTAGTATTCCCTGCCCTCGCTCATTTTCCATCACCTCCGATTTCTTCGGCGGAAGACTCCCCGTCAGTTTTTTCCGCCCGCTTCTCTTCCCCGGGTCCGGAGCTCACGACCACAAGCACGGGCTGTATCACCTTCTCCCCCATCTTGTATCCGCAGCGCCACTGCTCAAGTATCTGCCCCTCGGGGACCTCATCGGAGCTCCGCTGCTCCGCAGCCTCGTGCAGCGCCGGATCAAAGCTCTTCCCAAGCGCGTCAATCCTCTCGACCCCAATCTCATCGAGCGCCCGGGAAAACTCGGACAGTATCATATCCATGCCCTGGTGCAGAACCTCGAAGCTGTGCTTCTCGTCCGCCGCCTTCACCGCAAGCTGGAAGTGGTCGTAAACCTTCAGAAATGGAAGTATGGCATCAATCCTCGCCATGTCCCTGGCGTTCTGTAGCTCCTTGTATGTCCTCTTGCGGAAGTTGTCCATATCCGCAAGGCTCCTCAACAGCTTGTCCCTCTGCTCCGCAAGCTCCTTCTCGAGCGCAGCGATCCTCACGGCGCCGGGATCCTCCGGCATCTCGGCGGCTGGAGCGGGAGTTCCGTCATCCGCCCCGGGAGCATCCGCGGCGGGAATGCCCGCAACACCATCCTTGTCCTTCTTCTTCTCTTCGCTCATATATCAATATCCTTTTTTTTGTGAAGTCATAAGGGAGGCGAACTATAGCCCGCAACATGGAAAAATCAAGGCATGCTCCACGGGGCGTGGAGCAGTCATATCCTGCGCCAGTCCGCAAGTTTTGTCGCTAGTTTCGCAAGCGCCACATAGAGGCTCATGCCTGAATTACCCCCGCAAAAACACACTCGGAGGAAAAAAGTCGAAAGGGCGAGCTTCAGAAATGAGCCGGAGGTCAGCCAGCGCAAATTGACGCTTCCGCCCTCCGACAGGACCTGCGCAAATGGCTGCGAATTTCGCGAGATGTATTTTAGTCCTTCGCCGGTGATGGGCTGGACCATTCCTGCGGCGTTGCCGAATCTTGTCACAGATCCGTCCTGGGGAAGCAATGACGGGTATAGCGGAATCACCCCCCCTCCCCTCGCGAGGACCTCCCCGCGCAGACGATAGTTCTCCTTGAATTTCCTCAGCTTGGCCTCTATCCCCGGAAAGTCGGTCACGGAACCGGCCCCGATGTTGAGACATCCTCCGGGCATGGGAAATATCCAATAGTAGCCGTTCATCTTCCCGCTCTCGAATATGAATATCAGTGACTTCGGGTGCGGGGACTGCCCCTTGACTATCTCCACGGTCGCTATCGAATACGGCTCGAAAAATATATTCCTGCCCTTGTGCCTGAATCCGTTGGAGAGGACAAGATGATTGAAGGGGATCGTCTCCTTCCTCCCCCCGACGAGGAATTCAGCCTTCTTCCCGCGGGGATCGTGCGAAAGATACTTCGCCCTTGCGAATTTCGCACCAAGGGAAATGGCCTTCTCAAACGAGGCCCGGTCAAGATCCCGCCTGTCAACGACGGCGTAGTCAATCTTCTTGTCGTAGAGCTGCCCGTCAAGGGAAAGTATGCCCCTCGTGCAATGCTCGTGCGGGATGTCAAGAGCGGCCCTGCGGAATGAGTCCATCTCGATCCCGCCGGCACATTTCACACGCGATCCGGGCTGCGCAAAATCGGCAATGAGCACACTCCTGCCTTTCTTCAGCAGTTCAATCGCGAGCGAACTTCCCCCGAAAGAGCCACCGACAACGTGAAAATCATGTTGGCCATTCAATTCGCTCATTGAAATCCTGCAATTGTCCCGGCCCAATTCACTTCTTGGCCTCGATGGCCTCCTTCACCTTGGCGATGATCTTCTCCTGAAGCTCGGGACGCTCGGATAGAACAGCCTTCAGCGCATCCCTCCCCTGCCCCAGCTGCTCGTTGGCAAATGAGAACCATGAGCCTCTCTTCTCTATCACCTGCATGTCCGTCGCGATATCAATGACCGAGCCAGAGTAGGATATCCCTTCGGAGTAGTTGATGTCAAATTCGGCAAGCCTGAACGGAGGGGCTAGCTTGTTCTTGACAACCTTGACCCTCGTCCTGTTCCCGGTGACACCCCCGTTGGCATCCTTTATCGGAGCGCTCTTCCGGATGTCGAGACGCACCGAGCTGTAGAACTTCAGCGCGTTGCCCCCTGTGGTCGTCTCCGGATTCCCGAACATGACACCTATCTTCTCGCGGATCTGGTTCGTGAATATGCAGCATGTCTTGCTCCTGCTGACCGCGCCGGTGAGCTTCCTGAGCGCCTGTGACATCAGCCTTGCCTGGACCCCTATGAAGGAGTCGCCCATCTGTCCTTCGATTTCCGCTCGCGGAACAAGCGCGGCGACAGAGTCTATCACAATCACGTCAACGGCGTTGCTCCGCACAAGCGTGTCGGTGATGTTCAACGCGTCCTCCCCGCAGTCCGGCTGGGAGATGAGCAGGGAGTCCAGGTCCACTCCTATCTTCTTCGCGTATTGCGGATCGAATGCGTGCTCTGCATCTATCAGCGCACCAACCCCGCCCGTTTTCTGAGCATTCGCTATTATGTGCAGACAGAGCGTGGTCTTCCCCGATGATTCCGGACCATAAATCTCGACGATCCTGCCCCTGGGCACCCCGCCGATCCCGATCGCGATGTCAAGCGAGAAGGCCCCTGTCGGGATGACAGGCACGTCGAAGTGGAGCTTCTCGTCGCCCATCCTCATTATGGCTCCCTTCCCGAATTCCTTCTCGATCTGGCCAATGGCCAGCGAAAGGTTCTTCTCCTTGTCCTTGTCCTTTGCCGCCACCACCGCACCCTTCGCCGAAGCGCCCTCGCTCATGATCTCCGCCTCCAAATGATTAGTTTAAATTGAATGAAATCCCGGGCAATCATCCACCCCGTTACCATTAGCATCGAATACGCCCAATTCAACAGCAAATATTCGGCAAGCCACATTCCCGCACTGAATATTCACGCTCGAAAAATCCACGACACGGGGTGAACCCGCCATTTTCCCGGGCAGAACCATCCATTGATTTTCCGTGCATCCTGGATTTCAACCTGGGTGAAGGCTGGTCGCAGCTTAGCTCAGATGGCGAAGAAGAACCTGTCCGGCGCAGCATTTGCGAAGACGCATCGAGCCTCTTTTGTCCCGAAATTTTAGCCAGATAGCACTTTTTTCTTGCACATGCCCCAGATAGCTGAGGCAATTGCAAAATTGCCACAATGAGCTGATTTCAAAGTTGGAGTTCACAGCTCTGGTCGCACGCCATGGCGCGTAAACCTCTGGTGCCGCCGAAGGCGGGCAAACCCGCCAGTCCTTGGACGAAGGCGGGTAAACTTCAGCTGTGTATCTTGTTGATATAATACACAACCAAAGTTGTGAAGTCAAACGGACTTCTCCCCCGAACGCGTAGTTTTGAAATCAGCTCGTTTAGCTTCCTTGAATATGCTCTCCGCAATTGCGGTCATAATAACCTCCAATATGATTTGTCCAAAATATATTGTCCGTGTTGATGTCAACGATGATTCCGTGGGCTTTTTCCACTCTTTCTTTTTTTGACGACATGGCTTCCAATATCTCCCCCGACTGCGAATTTCGCAGCCGAGAGGATATCGGAGAAGAAATGGAACTTGATTTTGGCCTTTATCTCGTCGGGGACTTTCTCGAGATCGCTCTTGTTCTTCGCAGGCAGTATCACTTCGTTGACACCGGCCGCGAGGGCTGCGATGACCTTCTCCCTGATTCCGCCGACCGGGGTGAGTTTCCCCTGGAGATTGATCTCGCCGGTCATGGAGAGACGAGGATTGACTGGCTTCCCCTTGAGGAGCGATATTATCGCGACCAGCATGGTTATTCCGGCCGAGGGGCCGTCCTTCGGCGTGGCGCCGTCCGGAACGTGGATATGGAAGTCGCTTTTGGGGAAAACGTCCTTGGATATTCCAAGTTTGTCATGGTTGCTTCTGATGAAGGAGAAAGCGATTTCCGCACTTTCCTTCATTATGTCGCCGAGGGAGCCTGTCATCCGGAATCCGCCCTTGCCCGGCATTTTTCTGGCTTCGACAGGCATTATTGCGCCGCCGAAGCTGGTCCATGCCATTCCGGTGGCCACGCCGGGGCTTGCCATGCCCGAGACGATGTCGGAGAAAATTTTTCTTGGGCCAAGGTATTTGGCGAGCTGCCCGGCCGGGATTTGGTTTCTGCCTTTGGCCGGTTTTTTCTTGTCTATTATTTCGCGTGCGAACTTCCTGCAGATGGTCCCGATGCTTCTCTCAAGGTTTCTGACCCCCGCTTCGACCGTGTATTCCGAGATCAGCCTCCTCAACGTGGATTCGGCGAAAGATATTCTGTTCTCCGCGAGACCGTTCTCCCTGAGCTGCCGTGGTATGAGGTATTTCCTCGCTATCTCGATCTTCTCGATCGCAGTGTATCCGGGCAGATGTATCATCTCCATCCTGTCGAGAAGAGCGGACGGAATCGTGTCGGTGACATTCGCAGTGGCGATGAAAAGGACGGAGCTAAGGTCGAAGTCCACCTCGAGATAGTGGTCGTTGAAGCTGTTGTTCTGCGCGGGGTCGAGCACTTCGAGCAATGCCGCGGCCGGGTCGCCCCTGAAGTCAGCCCCTATCTTGTCTATCTCGTCGAGCATGAAGACCGGGTTCGCGGTCTTCGCCTTCTTCACACCCTGTATTATTCTGCCTGGAAGCGAGCCGACGTATGTGCGCCTATGCCCCCGTATTTCGGCCTCGTCCCTGATGCCGCCGAGAGACATCCTCACAAAATTCCTGTTCATGGCTCTCGCTATGGACTGTCCGAGGGAGGTCTTCCCCACTCCAGGCGGGCCTACGAAACAGAGTATGGGGGACTTGCGGTCGGAGCTCTTCTTGAGCTGGAGGACGGCGAGGAAGTCGAGTATCCTGTCCTTGACGTCCTTGAGGTCGTAGTGATCCTTGTCCAGTATCTTGGCCGCTTCCGCGATGTCAATGCTGTCCTCGCTGTATTCGCCCCACGGGAGGTCCGCAAGCCAGTTGAGATATGTGAGGGCTACGTTGTATTCGGCGGAGACCTGCGGGATGACCTGCAGGCGTTCGAGCTCCTTGTCAACGACCTCCTTCACCTTCTGAGGCAGTTGTTTCTTCTTGAATCTCTCGGCAAGCGCCGCGATCTCGGGGGGCCTCGTGTCTTCTCCGAGCTCCTTCTTTATCGCCTTGAGCTGCTCGCGCAGATAGTATTCCCTCTGGGACTGGCCCATGGCATTGCTCACCTGCGAATGAATCTTCGATCCCAGATGGATTATCTCTATCTCCCTGTTGAGCAGGATGGTCAGTATCTGGAAGCGCGAATGGAGGGTGGGTGCGGAAAGCACGGCGAGCTTTTCAATAAAGCGGAAATTCAATGTGTCCGCGATGAGATCGGCGAGGCGGTAGTTGTCGTTAACGTTCATCACAGCGACCCTGAGGTCTTCAGGATAATATGGCGAAGATGTGATTATCTCATGGAACTGCGATACGGCGTTCTTCGCCATCGCCACAGTCTCCAAACCTCCGTCTTTCTCGAAAGGGAGCTCGATAGCCTTGACCGCCGGTGGCTTTCCCGAAGACGATACTGAGATGAACCTGAGCCTGCGTATCCCCCTGACCAGGATCCTGACCGTGCCATCGGGGAACCTAAGCATCTTCACAATCCTGCCGAGCACACCGGTCTGGGAATGTTTCCTGGAGTCCAGTTCAAACTGTTTGATGTTCGTCCCGATACCGTTGATGTCCGGCTGCATGTCCATGTCGCCGTTCGCTGGAAGCTCCGGAAAGAGACCTATCATCCTGTTCCCTGCGACTATTCTCTCTATGGAGGATATGTTCTCCTGCCCCTCTATAGCCAAAGGCGACAGGGAAAAGGGAAAAAGCACCTGTCCTTTCAGCGGCATCACATAGACTTCGATTGCCTCCGATTCGTCCACCACTTCGGCCTTGACAAGCTTCTCCGAGTTGTTCGATGCAGGCTCGCTCGGCTCCATGCTCCGGATGTCTCCGGGCTTCCCCGCCCCCCCCGTCTTCATTGTCTGGTCGTCCACTTTGAATTCCTTGTTTTTTTTAGTTTTCTCCAACGGCTTACCATATACAGCTTGGCCCCATATTCAACCGCGAATCCGTTTTGAAGATACGGGACAAGGATATATATTCGCACGGAAAAGCAGCCAAACATCGAGGACTACCGATGAGGACAGGGATTGAGCGATCCGATTTCTTCAAAAGAAACCGTGCGGCGCTGCGCGGCGTGAAAAGGATCTTCTGCGGATTCAGCGGCGGAGCCGACTCCACATCTCTGCTCTTGTTCCTCCAGAACGAGGCGGGAAAAGTCG
Source organism: Lentisphaera sp. (assembly GCA_020721745.1). Taxonomy (GTDB): domain Bacteria; phylum Verrucomicrobiota; class Lentisphaeria; order Victivallales; family GWF2-50-93; genus DYMC01. Next base: position 8,726 of record DYMC01000081.1, read on the forward strand.
GTTTCAAGCTAAAGGCGGTTCATTTCGAACACGGACTCCGCGGACATGAAAGCGCCGAGGATTCCATATGGTGCGCGCGCTTCTGCGAAAATCGCAAGATAGATTTCATGGCGATCAATCTAGATGTCAGGAACTCGCTCAGGGGATCCGAGAGCTTCGAGGACGCGGCGAGGAGATTCCGCCTGAGAGAATGGAAGATACTCTGTTCCGAAGACGGCTATGCGGTCGCCCTCGGGCACAATTCGGACGACAGGAACGAGAACATGCTCATCCGGCTTCTCCGCGGCTCGAACGTCTCGGGGCTCAGCTCCCTCCGCGAAATACAGAAGATAGATGGCGTGACCATCATCCGGCCTCTTCTTTCCTACTCCAGGGCGCAGATAGAGGAATTCCTGTCGCAGCAGGGCGTGGACGAATGGAGGGAGGACAGCAGCAACGCCGACAACGAGATGCTCAGGAACCACATCAGGAACGTGACCATAGCGGGGCTTGCCGAGATCTGCGATGGAGCCAGGGATGGCATGAGGCGCGCCGCCGAGGCACTGCAGGAGGATGCCACATACATCGAAGGCGAGGCGGAGAAGGCGCTCTCCTGCCTTCTTGCCGGCAAATCGCATGGACCTACGCTCCCTCTCCGGCCGTTCATGGAACTGCCCCGCGCAATCAGAATACGCATCCTGAGACGTTGGATCAGTGCGGCGGAGGAGAGAGACTACGTCCCCGGCTACGAGCTCCTCGCGAGACTGGAGGATGCCGGGAAGAGAATATCGTCTTTCAAGGACAAGAACAGAATAAAGGTTCCACTGCCGAATCTGGGAGGAGCATTTCTCGACGTGTCGCCCTCCGAAATCGCCTTTGCGAAAATCGCAGCGCCGGTGGAAAGCGTGGAGTGGAACTGGATGAAGACCCCTCGCATAAAATGGGGAAGATGGAGCCTGGATGCCAGAATTCTGACGGACGGGAAAGTCCCCGCGGACTTGAAGACAGAAGACGATCTCTCCGCTCTCTTCGATCCGGCGCTAATCCCCGCTACCCTGACGATAGGCCCTGCTCTCGAAGGCGACAGGATGACTCCCTTCGGGGGCGAAAGCGAGGTCAGGCTGAAGAAGCTCTTCGAGGGGAGAAAAATCCCCTCGGCGGAAAAATCGTCATACCCAGTCCTCAGACTCCCCGGAAGCGGACTGATAATCTGGGTCGGCGGAGTGCGCAGATCGAGCTATGCGCTGGTCGGGAAAAATTGCAGAAGCCTCAAAATCAAGATGGAGGCCATTTCTTTGCGCCGTGACGGCGCAAAGTACTGGATTCACGGACGCGGATCCCAGGGATAGCCATCCATGCCGTCTATCTTGAGGTCGTATTCGCCGACACTCGTCGCCGACACTCGAGAAGCTGATCCTTATGAAGAGGTCGAGGTCGGGGCCGTATATGGGCAGATTCGGGAAGACCAGCGGGCCATTCTCGATACCGTCGTTTGTCATATCGAGATAGACGTTGCATATCTTGCCTGCATGATTCCTGTGGACGAGGACGCGGAACCATCCGAGATCAGGTATCTGCGTCCCTGTGTGGACAATCCAGTCCTTGCGGATTGGGTCGTATGCGCAGAGGTAGCCGCTCTCGTTGACTGCGAAATGAGCGCCGAATATCACGAGAGCCTGGTTTACGTTTGTGGGTAGCTTCGCCCGTGGCACCTTCTATGATTCTAGCGTCATGTATTTCAAATAACTATAAATAACTCCGGCGGCTGTCATTTTTGCTCCGCGAGGGCTTGTTTTGCTCTATGTATCTTCCTCAGTATTTCCTCTCCCTTGGCCTTCCATTGAACATTGTGTCTTGTGAGACTTTGAAGGTGCGGGTCCGATGCGGCTTCAAGCCATTTTCGCTC
>DYMC01000297.1 GCA_020721745.1 Lentisphaera sp.
CGAAAGGAGAAGCATCCTCCGCGCATGAACTTCCCCCGCGGGCTGGACGCGAGTCCGAATGCGACGCGTTGAGCAGGTGGTTGACTAGCGAAGCTGTGTCGAAACCCTGTCGAAACGGACTTCCGCGAACTGAGAGATTGTCGAGCATGTCGAGACACAGGCGGCTTTAGCCCCGCAATGCATGGGACGCGGATCGCGAAGCACGCCGATTTACGCGGAAAACACAGAAAAGAATTCTCCGTGCTTGTCCGCGTTATCCGCGTTTTCCGTGTCCCGATTTGGGAATTCTCATATCAACCGATCCCCTCCCTCCACCGAATCGACCCGATAATGGCACCCGCGGCTCTGCCGATTATGCTGTGCGGACTGGGCCACGATCAGCGCGGCTTCCACGGCGTTTCTCAATCCAATCAGCCCGTCGCTCAGTTTCGTTTTGCGGTAGAAGGTCTCGATCTCGTTTTGCAGGTGGCGCAACTCGCGGATGGCGCGCGAGAGACGGTCAGGCTTGCGCCAATTCTTCGAGCGGTTCGCTGTCCATATAAAGCGTATCGGGACAAAAATCCTGCCCCCCCTGCCATTGGACGCTGCCAAGCATGGGTTTGACGGTGTTGAACATACCTGGGTTTTGCAGTTCTCGGAAGATACCTTTATCGAGATACGGCTTCACATCGAAGCGGCGGATCTCGCCGTTGGCAAAAGTCAGCGTGATTGTGAAGTCTTTATTGGGGTGAACTTTAATAACTCTTGGATTCATCTTACACCTACTTGAGCGGATCAATCTTGAAAATGGTTTCGCCCTGGCTGGCAAGTTCCCAGTCGGCCATTAATTCGTCCTGGTGAATTTCAATCCATGCCTGCACAAGGCGGAGTTTGTTGGATTTCATCTTTCCCTCCAGCACTTCGCCGTCGGGAATGGAAATCACAACCTCATCATCGTGATATTTGACGTGAATGTGCGGCATTTTATGCCTGCGGTTATCGAAGAAATACATCGAAACGATAATGCCGTAGAACATGGCGATGATTGCCATTATGTTGCTCCTTTCGCTTCATCCCTGATTATAAACAATATCTGCCTTCCATCCGACGTCAACTTATGCCTTTGCCAAAATTCTTCACGGATATTTCTTTTTCGATTGGGGTCATATCAACCGATCCCCTCCCTCCACCGAATCGACCCGATAATGGCAGCCGCGGCTCTGCCGATTATGCTGCGCGGACTGGGCCACGATCAGCGCGGCTTCCACGGCGTTTCTCAATCCAATCAGCCCGTCGCTCAGTTTCGTTTTGCGGTAGAAGGTCTCGATCTCGTTTTGCAGGTGGCGCAACTCGCGGATGGCGCGCGAGAGACGGTCGCCGGAGCGGATCAGCCCCACGTAATGCCACATGATGTTTTGGATGGTCTGCATGTCGCCCTGGATCAGCGCGGGGTCGCGGTCGTCGGTCAGCCCGCTTTCGTCCCATGGTGGCACGTTGTAGCGCAAATCTCCGATTTGCGCCGCGCGGGACAAATTGGCAATTTGTCCTACATGCTGCGCCGCGCGATTCCCCCACACC
>DYMC01000298.1 GCA_020721745.1 Lentisphaera sp.
GGCAACACGTGATTTCATACGTGTCAAGAGCATGCCCCTCCACGCCGATTTTTGCAAAAAATCGGCGTAAAAATGGAGGGACGCGGTTTTGCCTGCGGCAAGCGTCGCTTCGCTCGGCAAGGCGCGTCCGGAGTTTTGCAATTGGCTCAATACAACAAACCAGAAGGAGACGGCATGATAGTCACGACGAAGGACCTCTTCAAGGTCGCGTACGGGAAATTCGCGATCGGCGCCTACAACATCAACAATCTGGAGCAGACCATGGGGCTCTTCCAGGGATGCCTGGATTCGCAGGCACCATTCATAATCCAGATTTCCAAGGGGGCTCGCTCATACACCAACAAGAAGATGCTCGAGGCCATCATCAGGACCGCCGACGAGATATTCCCGGACTCCGTCTTCGCAGTCCACCTCGACCACGGTGATCTCGATACCTGCATGGACTGCATAAACAGCGGGTTCTACAGCTCGGTGATGATAGACGCCAGCCACGAGCCCTTCGAGAAGAACATCGAAATAACGAAGAAGGTCGTTGATGCCGCCCACGCGGTGGGCATATCCGTCGAGGCCGAACTCGGAAAACTCGGCGGAGTCGAGGAGCATGTCTCGGTGAGCGAATCCGACGCCAAGCTGACCAACCCCGAACAGGCGAAGGAGTTCGTCACGAAAAGCGGATGCGACTCTCTTGCATGCGCGATAGGCACAAGCCACGGCGCCTTCAAATTCAGCGGGACACAGGGCCTCCACTTCGATGTCCTCGAGGAAATACAGAAACGCCTGCCCAAATTCCCCCTCGTCATGCACGGCTCCAGCTCCGTCCCCCAGGACGAAGTCCAGCGGATCAACGCCGCCGGCGGAAGCCTGAAGGGCGCGAAAGGCGTTGATGCCGACCAGTTCAGGAAGGCCGCCACCCTCGGCGTGACCAAGATCAACATAGACACCGACGGCAGGCTTGTCTGGTGCAGAGTGCACCGCGAAAGCTTCCGCGACGATCCGGCCAACTTCGACCTGCGCCCTCCAGGCAAGGTCTTCATGAAGGAATACGCCAAGTTCATCGCCCACAAGAACGAAAAACTCGGATCCGCCGGACAGCTCCCTCTCGTCAAAAAACAACTCGGAATCTGAACACAGGCTCCGGTCGAAGAACAACCCGCCCGGCTCTGCGAAAATCGCAGGCCGGGCTTTTTTTATCTGGCAAGCCGAATTGCCAACCGGATTTTTCTCGTTCATGCTCTTGGCTTTTCAGCTTTCAGATATAAACTCATCCACAGTGTTTCAGGGATTCGGGGATTGGAACTCTTAAAGCTGTCTCCCAAAAAAATGAAAGCTTTTGAAGATAAAATTAAAGAGTCTTTCATAACTTTCTGCAATGGAGCAGGTTATGCATACCCCCCCAGGCGGCGATAAGAATCCGCTAAAATCTCCTCCAACGTTCCCGCGTGGCTTCGGAAAACATCTCCTCCTCTTTTTGCTCCTTTTCCCCTTCCTGGCCTTTTCCGCTGAAAAAACCGGCAACGACAAGGAGCTTGAACAAATTTTCACCCTCGAAAGGGAAT
>DYMC01000299.1 GCA_020721745.1 Lentisphaera sp.
CCCTTCGCCTTCAACGGTGAACGTGCTGACGGTGAACGTGATAACGAGATTCCTTTGTCCTCTATCTTGTATCCTGCAACTATTGGCTAAAACCTCTTCCCCTTCCTTATATGCACTATAAGTATTCTGCAGTCCTCTATCACCCTGTATGAATGCACGAGCATGGCGTCGAACTGCAGGGATTCCCCTGATTTTAATGTCTGCGACTCGTGGGGAAGGGTTATTTCCACCACGCCCTTCAAAACCCAGCAAAGCTCGTAGTCGTCGCGGTGCATCTCCGGCCTCGAAGTCTCGGCCCCCGCCGTGCCATCGCCGATCAGACAGCGGACGTTCGCATAGGATATCTCCTTGAACTCGAATCCGCTGGACCGGTGCACGGATGCCTTCTTCCTATGCGCCGAACGCGACTCGGCCAGACTCATCAGGTCGGAGGGATTAAGTCCGAAGACCCTAGCCAGCCTGTATATTGTCGAGAGGTCGGCCATGCTCTGGTTGCGCTCCAGCCTCGATATCACCGCGCCTGATATCCCGGAACGCTTCGACAAATCGCCTATGGTCATCTTCTCGCCCTTGCGGAGTTCGCGGAGTATCGAGAAATCGAACATCCTCTGCTCCTCGGAGGAATCGCTGATTTTTCTTGATATTTTTTTCATACAAAGGCTTGAAATATTTCTTTGACGATAAATATTAGCCTGAAATTTATAATCGAAGCATAATCTACATCCTAAAAATGCTGTGTCAAACATAGGAGCGCAAAAATGAAGGATTTGCAGAAGGCGGTCGAGCTGGCTGGCGGGGCCATCGGAAGGAACAGGATAGTCCCTGTGCTCTCGGTGCCGTCGGTCGAAGCGGGGCTGAAAATTTGTGAAACTCTATGTGCCAACGGTCTTCCGCTGGCGGAGATCACGTTCAGGACCGCCGCAGCCGCCGAAACCATCAAGGAGGCCGTCAGAAGATTTCCCGAAATGACTGTCGGGGCGGGAACGGTCATAAACACGGACGACCTGCAGCGCGCAGTTGACGCTGGTGCGAAATTCGCAGTCGCCCCCGGGACGAACCGCAGGATACTCGAGGCCGCGGCCAGGCACGGGCTGCCGTTCTTCCCCGGAGTTGCCACCGCGTCGGACATAGAGACATCTCTCGAATGCGGATGCAGGATGCTCAAGTTCTTCCCGGCGGAACCTCTCGGCGGGCTCAAGATGCTCAAGTCTCTCGCGGCCCCATACAGGCATCTTGGGGTCAAGTTCATCCCGCTCGGCGGAGTCAAACTCGAAAACATGGCCGCATACCTCGCCTGCCCTGATGTTCTCGCCATAGGAGGCTCATGGCTGGCAGGCAAGGAAGTCCTGGAAAAAAAAGACTGGGCATTGCTCTCCGAAAACATAAAGCTCGCGCTATCGAGACGCTGAGTTACTAATAGTCCCATTATTGTATTGTCGTGAAACTGAGTAGGGCGGTCATTCTTGGCCGCCCATATCAACGGAGATGTCGGGCAGGAATCCTCCAGAGGCGGACAAGTGCCCAACATACTATGAAAACACTATTATAAGACT
>DYMC01000082.1 GCA_020721745.1 Lentisphaera sp.
GATAGATTCACAAAGATGAAACGGAGGAAAGAAAGAAGAGAGCAAAACTTTCTTACCTTCCTTACCTCTGTGTAAAAAAAAAGAATTTTAATTTGCATTTTTTTTCAGTATTTCTGGTCTTTGGCTTTTTACCTCTATCCCACCCCGGGGTGGTCATAAAGGAGTCCGTTTTGATGCGGAGGTTTCGCTGAAACCGCCCTAACTGTGGCGTTTGGGGCGGCCAAGAATGGCCGCCCTACTTCTTGAGCACGTGCACAAAGTATGTTGGGCACTTGTCCGCCTCCTGAGGATTCTTGCCCGACATCCCAGCCCGTTTTCCGCGGGAAAAACGGGCTGGAAGGACAATTTTGCAATAAAAAAAAGATGCGAAATCGTTTTTTGGGATGTAAAGATTCGCTGAACGACGCAGTTCAGTGAATATTTACCATTAGACCATATACTTTCCTCTCGGCGTATAGTGCGTGTGCAGCAGTTCGTGGGCACGATGGCTGCATGGACCTTCCGTGAGGAAGTTCTGGTATATCTCCAGAACGGCCGGGTTGTCGTGCGACTTCCTTACCTTGTATGCCTTGTCCTCGTCGTAGATGGCCTTAGCCCTCTTCGCCCTGATCTCGGGGCTGGTCGGTATTGGCTGTCCGCCGCCGCCGAGGCATCCGCCCGGGCAGGCCATGAATTCGATGAAGTGGCATTCGCTGAACTTGCCGCCGGCCTTTATGTCCTCGAGGACCTTCTTGGCGTTCGCGGTGCCGTGGCATACGGCGAGCTTGAGCGTGGCGCCCTTGAGCCAGTTCCAGTCCTTGAACGGAACGTTCTTGTTCATCTTGAGGATGTCCGGGACCGGTCCGAACTTGTCGGGCAGCGGAAGCTCCTTGTATTTAACTCCTTCGAATCCGCGGATTTCGGAAACCATTCCGGCCAGCTTGTCCGGGTCATGGATTTCGCCGGTGACCAGCTCTACGACGGTCCTGAGAGCTGCCTCCATGACGCCGCCGGTCGCGCCGAATATGACGCCTGAGCCTGTTGCCGAGCCGAACGGATCGTCGAAGTCGGACTTTTCCATTTTGGGCAGATCAATTCCGGCCTCGCGCATCATCTGGGCGAGCTCGCGGGTCGTCAGGCCATAGTCAATGTCCTTGAATCCGCTGTCGCACATCTCGGGCCTGTTGCACTCGAACTTTTTCGCGGAGCAGGGCATTAGCGCGACGGTGACGATGTCCTCCGGGCTGATATTGTTCTTCTGGGCGTAGTATGTCTTGATGACTGCGCCGAACATCTGCTGCGGGCTCTTTGCGGACGAGACGTGGGGGAGCATTTCCGGGTAGAAGTGCTCGATGTATTTCACCCATCCCGGGGAGCAGCTTGTGAACTGCGGGAGCACGGCGGACTTGTCCTTGAGGACGAGAGCCTTGTATAGACGCAGTATCAGCTCGGTGCCCTCTTCGATGATGGTCAAGTCGGCGGAGAAGTTCGTGTCGAAGACCTTGTCGAATCCGCAGAACCTCAGAGCCGTGTTCATCTGGAATGTGAGCGGGATGCCGGGTTCGAGGCCGAACTCCTCGCCGATCCCTGCGCGCGGGCTGGGCGCGGTCTGGATCACGACATGCTTCTTCGGGTCGTCAATGGCCGCCCAGACTTCGTCGGACGGGTCGTTGGCCCTGAGGGCGCCTGTCGGGCACCTGTTGATGCACTGGCCGCAGTTGATGCAGATCACGTCGCTTAGGGGCTTGGATGCGAAGGTCTCTATCTTTGTGCTGTCGCCTCTCCCGACAGCCTCCAGGACGCCGACCTCCTGCAGGTCTATGCATGTGCGGACGCATCTTCTGCAGAGTATGCACTTGTCCATGTCGCGTATGACGGCGTAGCTTGACTTGTCCTTTTTGAACCTGGGCTTGTCCGGGTGTCCGAAGCGGTAGGAGTCCACGCCGTATTCCTTGGCGAGGCTCTGCAGTTCGCAGTTGTTGTTTCTGAAGCATGAGTAGCATTCGCCGTAGTGTTCGGAGAGGAGCAGGTCGAGGATGTGGCGTCTGGCCTGGCGCACCTTGCGCGTATGGGTCCTGACCACGAGCGGCTGTGTGATGGGATATGCGCACGAGGCCTGTAGGGTGCGCTGCCCTTCGACCTCGACCACGCAGACCCTGCATACGCCCGCCACGCAAAGGTCCTCGTGGTGGCAGAGCGTGGGGATTCTGATGCCGAGGCTTTTCGCCGCTTCAAGGATTGTCGTTCCCATTGGGACCTTGGTCTCCTTGCCATCAATGGTGACCTTTATGGTTCCGCCGATTGCACCGGCGTTGCCCCCTTCGATTTTCTTGACCTTCTGGCTCGCTGGAGCCCTGTCGGTATTTTCTGTAAGCATGTTAGTGTATTCCTCTCTTTTTTAGTTGGCGGAACAATGTCCCATTATCTCGTCCTTGAAGTTCGCGGCGATGGATATGAGGGCGTTTGGCGCGGACTGTCCGAGGCCGCACTTGGACGCAATCTGCATGGTCTCGCCCAGCTTCAATATCTCGTCGAGGCGCTCGATCGAACACTCGCCCTTCTCCATCTTCTGGACAGTCTCGAGGAGCTTCACGGTGCCTATGCGGCATGGCGTGCATTGCCCGCAGGACTCGTCTGCGAAGAATTCGAGGAAGTTCTTCGCCACTGCGTTCATGCAGCGGCCGGCCCCTATGACCATGACGGAGCCGCCGGTGGCGACATCCTCGAACGCGATTTTGCGATCGAAGTCCTTCGCCGGGATGCATACGCCGGAAGCGCCGCCGATCTGGACGGCCCTTGCGTCCTTCGCGCCGACGTCGGCGAGAAGCTTCGATATCTTTGTCCCCAGGGGATATTCGTAGATTCCCGGCTTTTCGCAGTCGCCGGAGACGCTGAATATCTTGAGGCCCGGGGACTTCTCGGTCCCGTGCCCCTTGAACCAGCCGGCACCCTTGGCCACTATGCACGCGGCCCAGAGCAATGTCTCGACATTGTTGACGGTGGTCGGGCATCCCTGGAATCCGGTGTCTACCGGGAATGGAGGACGGTTCCTGGGCTCGCCGCGCTGCCCCTCGAGGGACTCGATTAGGGCGGTCTCCTCTCCGCACACGTATGCGCCCGCGCCCATCCTTGTCTCCACGTCGAACTGGAACTTGTCCGCCCCGGCGATCTTTGCGCCGAGCAGGTTCTTCCTGCGCCTTTCATCGAGCACTTTCTCGAGCTGGTCGCGGATGTAGGTGTATTCGCCCCTCAGATAGAGGTAGCCCTTCTTCGCTCCAACGGCATATCCTGCGACCGTCATGGCCGAGAAAAGCAGGTCGGCGTAGCGGGCCATCAGGGTCCTGTCCTTGAATGTCCCGGGTTCGCCCTCGTCCGCGTTGCATACTACGAGCTTGCAGTCGGAGTTTGCCGACGCGGTGAGGTTCCACTTGATTCCGGTGGGGAAGCCGGCTCCGCCGCGGCCCTTGAGGCCGGACTTCACGATTTCGTCTATTATCTCCGAGCGCTTCATGGACAGAGCCTTCTTGAGTATCTCGTCGGCGTTCAGGGCGTCGAAGCTGAGCTTCGCCTTGGACTCCTCTACGTTGGATCTGAGCACCTGCATTTTCTGCATCGCGTGCGGGCCGAAGACCTTCCTGCAGCCTTCGATGATTTCATGTGCCTTCCCGGGGGTCAGCCTCACGAATATCTGGTCGTTCACCATCATGGCCGGACCCTGGTCGCACATGCCGAGGCAGTTGGTCCATTCCAGGCTGAACTTCCCATCTTCGGTGCACTGGCCGAACTTGATTCCGAGCTCGTTCTCGAGCTGGCGCGCGACCGCTCCCTTGCCGGCAAAGTCGCATGAGAGCGACCTGCAGAGGCGGATCATGAACCTGCCCCTGGGCTTGTCGTCGAGAAAGCTGTAGAAGGAGACGACTCCATAGACCTCGACCGGATGTATCCCGAGGATGTCGGCGATCACCTGCATGGCATACTCAGATATGAAGGAGTAGTTCTTCTGGACCTCCTGAAGAACGGGAATCAGAGAACTCCTGCTCTTCCCATATTTCTCGACCAGCGCGACTATCTCGCCGCGCATCTTGTCCCTGTCGTTCTGCAGCATTATTTCTTTCCTCCCTTCAGAAGCTGTTCAACTTTCTTCACAAGCTCATCGGGCTCGATCGGCTTTTCGACGAACTCGTTCACCGGAACCATGTCCTTGTCCTTCGCAAACTCCATGCCAAGCACCTTCGATATGCTCGTCAGCATCAGTATCGGCATGTCCATCTTCATGCCGCGAAGCTCCCTCGCCATGCGTATCCCGTCGTCAGGCTCCTCCATCATAACGTCGAGGATGAGAAGCTCGGGCTTCGCCGCCTTCACCTTCTCTATACCTTCCTTCCTGTTCGAAGCCGACGAGACCTTATGCCCCTCCTTCTTCAGGATCAGAGAGCACGCCTCGACGACATCCGGATCGTCGTCCACAACCATGATCTTCGCCATTTCCCGCCCCTTTTTGTGAATTGTTTAACGTTTGAAATCCGCGAATCTGACATGATAGGTGAATTTTTTAACATAGGCGCTATTATAGCCCCGCTTCGCGTCTTGTCAAACAAAGAAAGCAAAAAATATTTTTGAGGGTTGCAGGGCGCCGGGATATTTTCGAGGCAAATTAGTCCATATATATATCGTTGTTAATAAATATGTTGCAGACAAAATTCAAAGCAGGCCCTTGATTTTATGAACTACACGTTATATAGTGAACCATATTCATAAAACAGGAGATGGCATCGTGGGGACGAGGGAGAGAAGGGAGAGGGAGAGGATGGCGCGGAGGAAGGAGATACTCGACGCCGCTCGGAAACTTTTCTGGAGCCGGGGCTACTCCGCGACGACTGTGAACCAGATAGCGGACGCTCTCGAGCTGGCCCCCGGAACCATATATCTCTATTTTGACAGCAAGGAGGCGGTATACCTGGACCTGCTTCTCGAGGGCTACGAGCTTTTGCTTTTCAGGCTGAAGAAGGCGGTCGGCCAGAAAAGGGAGCCTGCGGAGAAGGTCAGGGCGCTCATCAGGGAGTTCTTCGGGTTCGCCGTGGCGAATCCGGAATATTTCGACATAATCTTCTTCACGCTCCAGAAGGAGTTCGGCGACACAAGAAAGTCGGGCCTTGCCGAAGCCCAGATAAAACTGCTCGAATCGAAGGAGAGGGAATGCATGGCCGTCGCCGCGGACGCCGTCGGAGGAAGCCCGGAAAAGACTGCCGTGTTCGTCGAGTCGGTATGGAGCATGCTCGCGGGCGTAGTCTTCTTCTGGCGCAGGGCCGGGGAAAAGGAGCGCGCCTCGGTCATGAGGGAGGCCGAGGACATCGTCATGAAGTCCCTCTGATTTTTTTTGGTTTTTTACTGAATGATATTCATATTATGCATTATAATCACATCCCTTGCGGTCCGCCGGCTGCGGGCCAGCAGAGGGAAAAAGGGAGGATGCCCATGAAGATAAGGCTGTATGACAGGAAATCGCTGAGGCGCTGCGGGATTCTTGGCGGCGTGCTTGGGGTCTGCGCTTCGATTGGAGGCTGCATTTGCTTCAACATGCCGGGGAGGTCCTATTCCGGCCCCCTGCCCGCGCCTGACAGGAGGCTTTTGTTTCTTGCCGCCGAGTTGAGGAGAGATGTCGAGACCCTTTCGGTCGGGATAGGCAGGCGCAATTTCCAGCATTACGAGGGCATGGAGCGGAGCGTGGAGTTCATCTGCGGCGAGTTCCGGAAGGCGGGCTATGAGCCGCGGATGCAGGAGTACATGGCGGAGCACGGGGCGCTGAGCGAATTCAGGGGCGCGCCGTCCGAGGACAACAACATCTACAAGAATGTGGTCGCGGAAAAGAAAGGAGCGGAAAAGCCCGACGAGATAATAGTCGTGGGCGCACACTACGACTCCGTGCCTTTCGTGGAGTGTCCGGCGGCGAACGACAACGCCAGCGGGGTCGCTGCGGTTCTCGCGCTTTCCCGCCGCTTCGCCAATATAAAGCCGCGCAGGACGATCCGCTTTGTCGCCTTCGCCAACGAGGAGCCGCCCTACTTCTGGACAAAATCCATGGGCAGCTATGTGTATGCGAAATCTTGCAGGGAGAAGGACGAGAACATAGTCGGCATGATGACGCCCGAGACGATAGGCTACTACTCCGACGAGGAGGGGAGCCAGGAATACCCCCCTCCCCTGAGCTGGATATATCCATCGAAAGGAAATTTTATCGCCTTCGTCGGGAACACCGGATCGGCTTCCTTTGTGAAGGACTGCGTCGGAGCCTTCCGCGAATCGGCGAAATTTCCATCGGAGGGGGCGGCGCTGCCCGCCTTTCTCCCGGGGGTGGGCTGGTCCGACCACTGGTCGTTCTGGAAGCACGGATATCCGGCTCTCATGATAACCGACACCGCGCCGTTCAGATACCAGCACTACCACACAGCGCAGGACACGCTTGACAAGATTTCGTTCGAGAAGATGGCGATGGTCGTTGACGGTATCCGCCTCATGCTTGCGAAAATCGCGGACGAATGAAGCACACCGTCATGGGCGACGGGTATTTGTGGAAAACAAAAAAAAAGGAGACGATCATGAAGATTCTACTGGTTCTGCCGGCATCCGAAAATCTGAGGGTGAGGCACCCCGAGGGGAGCGTCCCGAAAAGGGAGATGCTCAGATTCAGCGTCCTGCCGCTGCTGACGGTGGCCTCGCTGACGCCCGGGGGACACGAGGTGGAGATATGCGACGAGAACGTGTCATACCTGGATTTCGACCGCCCATGCGACCTGGTGGGGGTCGGATTCATGACGGCGCTCGCCCCAAGGGCCTACGAGATCGCCCGCGAATTTCGCAAAAGGGGCAGGACGCTTGTCGCCGGAGGCTACCATCCGACGCTGATGCCGGAGGAGGTCCTCGAACATTTTGACTCGGTGCTGACCGGCGATGCCGAGGGTGCCTGGCCGAGGCTGATCGAGGATTTCAAAAGGGGAAGGCTCCAGCGCAGATACAGCCAGACGGAGTCCGAGGCGGGATGGATAGCCGGAGCTGAAGGCGCCCGGGCGCTCCTGGCGCCCACATCGCGCTTCTACGCGACACCCAACGCGGTGCAGGCGGGCCGCGGATGCGCCCACAACTGCAGATACTGTTCGGTCGCCGCCTTCCACAAGGGATGCTACCGTCATAGACCGCTGGAGGAAATAATCCGCGAGGTGGAGGCCTTGAAAGGGGATTTCATATTCGTTGATGACAACATAGTCTCGGACGAGGACTTCGCCGCCGGGCTTTTCAAGGCGCTGAAGCCCCTGGGCAGGAGCTGGGTTTCCCAGTGCTCGATAAAGATTGCGGACAATCCGGGGCTTCTGAGACTGGCGGCTGAATCGGGCTGCAGGGGGCTTTTCATAGGCGTGGAATCCCTGGGAGTTCGCAACATGGAGCAAATGGGCAAGGAATTCGGAGCGTCAGGAACCGCCGAGAAGATAAGGAAAGTAAGAAGGGCGGGAATAGGGGTGATAGCCGGCATCATCGTCGGGATGGACTTCGATGGTCGCGATGTCTTCGCGAAAACCCTTGAATTTCTGAGGGAATGCCATGTGGACGCAATACAACTGAACATAATGACACCACTGCCGGGAACCCCTCTTTTCGAGGACTTCCAGCAGAAGGGAAGGATAAGAAGCCGGGACTGGCGCCTATACGACTTCAGGCACGTCGTCATGGAGCCGATGAAAATGAGCCCGGGGGAACTGCAGGACGGAGCCGACTGGCTCTATTCCAAGTTCTACAGCCTGCCGGCCATAATATACCGCACGCTCAACGCCCTTCTCGTCTGCGGCCTGCAAACCGCATTTCTTTCCTTGAAACTCGGCCTCACATACCGCTACGACATAGTTAGAGAGGGCATATGCGGGCGCAATCCGCAGGAGCATATCGAGACCTCCGCTTGCAATGGAGGCATCCATGGCATACTTTATGCTCCAAAACAACTGGGATTTCTTTTATCGTCTTTTTTCCGTAAAGGGCGCATGGCGCAGAACAAGGTTTGAGATCGTGGATGCGTGTTTCAACAGGCAAAGCGGACAGGCCACTGCCGAACTCGTGGCCAGCCTCATCGGAATCCTCGCGGTGTTCACCGGATTCCTCATGATAGTTGACATCGGGGTGGCCAAGGTCGAGAACGTGAGCTCCGCCAGAGGCGAATCCGACCAGTCGAGCTACGATTCGGAAAGCGGGGGCTCGGGATCCCCCATACGATACTGGAGCGCCGGCGACGACGGATTCCACTACACCGAAGACGACCAGCCAATCGTGGCAACAAGCGAGAATCCGGATACCTTCGCCGACGAGCTGACCACGGGCGAATTCAGCCTCTTCGGCGACTTCTCCCGGTCATATGTGGAGAACAATTTCGCCACCTCGCTCGATCCGGACAGCGTCTTCCTCCCCGCCGCCAATCTGGTCTCCGCCACCAAGACAAGTTCCGTGGAACTGGACGGAGCAACGAGAGCGCTCTATTTCGACACACCTTCGCTCTCCCTCTCCGACACCGTGTACATGCCTGTCATTGATTGAATCCCCCCTTTCAATTTTCCTCCCCGACAATTAACCGCGTATTCTCGCTTGAAAAACCACGTCCCGCCCATTATGGTATCGCAAATTGAAGGGGCGCTTGTCATGACTTCCATCCCTTGGACAGTTGTTTTTGTTTCCGGCGCAACAGCCGTCCCGCCTCTTTCCTACGAAATCCTCGGCAAATACGTCAAATGAACGAAACATCCATCCTAATTGCAATAGCGGCTGCGAATTTCGCAGTCCTCCTCTACATCGTCCTCTTCGGGCTGAAGGGGAGGAGTTCAAAAGACGATGCCATCGCCGCCGAAAAGGAGAAGCATGTCCTCGCCGCGGTCGAGCGCGTCGAAAAAAGCGTCCGAGAGGAATCCTCCCGCCAAAGGGAGGAGCTCAATTCCAATTTCAAGGCGTTCCGGGAGGAGACTGGCAATCTCTTCAGGGCCTTCTCCGAGTCCGCCATGAAGAGCTCCTCCGAGATTTCCTCCATACAGAAGGGACAGTTCGAGATATTCTCCACCGAGTTGGCGAAAAACCTGCACATCTTCGAGGAGAGGCTGTCCAGGAACATCGTCGAGTTCACCGCCCTCCAGAAACAGAAGATGGAGGATCTCGAGAACAGGCACGCGAAGATGAAGTCCGACACCGAAAGCCTTCTGGAAAAAATCCGCGAAACGATGGAGAAAAACCTCAAGTCCATAAACGAGGAGAACAGCCGGAAGCTCGAGGAAATGCGGAAGACCGTGGACGAAAAGCTCCACGAAAGCCTCGAAAAACGCCTCAGCCAGTCCTTCAACCAGGTCAGTGAAAGACTAAAGCAGGTCTACGAGGGACTCGGCGAAATGAAAACACTGGCGACCGGCGTGGGCGACCTCAAAAAAGTCCTCTCGAACGTAAAGACCAGAGGCATAATGGGCGAAATCCAGCTCGCATCCATACTCGAGAACATACTCAGCCCGGCACAATACGAAAAGGACATCTGCCTCAAGCCAGACTCGAGGGAGAATGTCGAGTTCGCCATAAAAATGCCGGGAGGGGCCGGCGAACAGCCGGTCTACATCCCGATAGACTCCAAATTCCCGGCCGAACGCTACGAGAAGCTCGTCAAGGCCTACGACGAGGGTGGAAAGGACAAGATCGAGGATGAGCTCTCCAGCCTCGGGAAGGAGCTCAAACGATGCGCAAAGGACATAAGCGAGAAATACATCAATCCTCCTAATACTACCGACTTCGCAATCATGTTCCTCCCCTTCGAGGGACTCTACGCCGAGGTCGTCAAGAACAGCAACCTGGTGGAGGACATCCAGCGCAAATACAGGGTCTCCGTGACAGGCCCGTCCACCCTCGCCGCCTTCCTCAACTGCATCCAGATGGGATTCAGATCCCTCGCCATAAAACAACGCACCACGGAAGTCTGGAACGTGCTCTCCGCAGTGAAGACGGAGTTCAGAAAATTCGGCGAGACCCTCGACAAGGCCAGAAAAAAGCTCCACGACGCCGGAGAGGAGATAGACGAACTGGTAGGCAAGAGGACGCGCAAGATCGAATCCAAGCTAAAGGATGTCGAATCCCTCCCCGAACCCCAGGCGAAAGCACTGCTCGACAACGACACGGAATGAGCCACGTCGGACCACTCCGATATCGTCTGGATGTTCGACAGAAATGATCTGAGGTAATTGCAAAATTCCCGACGGAACGCCGGTCTTATGACCGGCTTAAGAGCCGGCCATAAGGCTGGCGTTCCCCTAAAAAGGCAATTTCCGTTTAGGGCAATTGCCCTTGCCCTAAACGGAAATAA
>DYMC01000083.1 GCA_020721745.1 Lentisphaera sp.
GGCTCTTAAGCCGGTCATAAGACCGGCGTTCCGTCGGCAATTTTGCAATTGGCTCAAGTAAATATTCATTGAAGACGTGAGCCCGCCGTAGGGGCGGACAAGCCCGCCGGCTCTCCTGTGGAGAGAGGCGGGCAAGCTTCGCAACGTCTCAAGAATGACGGGGTTCAGCGAATATTTACGCTGGATGGATGGGAAGCACGGGGGTGCGGAAGCAATATAGATGCGACAGTTCTGCCATATTTGCAAGAGACAGATGGATCTGGTTTCGGATCCTGACAGCGGGGCGATGAAGTGTGTCCTATGCGGCACGGTGCTCTTCACCCCCAGCTACGCCAAGCTCGACTTAGGCACGATAATCAACGGATTCCTGATAGAGAGCAAGATCGGCCAGGGCGGAATGGGGGTTGTCTACAGGGCGAAACAGCTTAACCTCGAGCGCTTCGTCGCGTTGAAGGTGCTCGCCGAGCATCTCGCGGACGACCAGGAGTTCGTCGAGCGCTTCTTTAAGGAGGCCCGGGCGGCAGCCAATCTGAACCACCAGAACATCGTCCAGGTTTACGACGCTGGAAGCACACTCGACGGCATATACTACTTCGCCATGGAGCTCATCGAGGGAGAGACGATAGAAACGCGCCTGATGAGGGACGGGGTCATGGAACCCAAGGACGCGTTGGATGTCGCCCTGAAGATATCCCATGCCCTGGAATACGCCTGGGACAGGCAGAAGCTGACACATGGCGACATAAAGCCGGACAACATAATAGTGAACACCAGTGGCGGTGTCAAGCTTGCCGATCTGGGGCTTGCGAAGAGTGTGCATGACGAGAAGTCCACGCAGGACGGCGGGATAATGGCGACCCCACTCTATGCCCCTCCCGAGGTCATATCGGGCGAGTTTTCCAAGATCGGCTTCCGGTCCGACATGTACTCGTTCGGAGCCACATTCTACCACATGCTCGTGGGAGCTCCGCCGTTCAACGCGGAGGATCCTCAAGTCGTTCTGAGGATGCATCTGACTGACAAGCCGGTGCCTGTCAAGACGAGGAACCGCGGGATCAACCCCCTCATATCGGACATCGTGGACAGGCTTCTGGCCAAGAAGCCCGAGGATCGTCCGGAGAGCTGGCCGGAGGTCGTATCGTCCCTGGAGAAGATAAAGGACGTGGAGAGGAAAGTATTCCACGTCGCGTCCCACTCCCACGAGAGGGAGCAACCGGAAGTCCGTTCCGAGGCCGTGGACGAGGGATACAAGTTCAACCATGTCGTGACCGCTCTCGCCGCCATCCTGCTTCTCCTGCTTTCTATCACGGTGGTTGTGTATCTGAAGAACTTCAAGGGGGATGGGGTGGACAAGCCGGACGTGAAGCCGGTGGAGACTGCGAGTCAGCCGGACGTGGCCAAGGAATGGGACTTGCTCAAGTCCCGCGTATCGAGCATGCCGCCACAGGACGCGATCGCGATGGTGGAGAAGTTCATCCAGAAGAACCAGGATCGCCTGCCTTCCGATGCGAATTCTTTCTATGAGTCTCTCCGGAAGAAGGTGGCCCAGGATGTCGTCTCCGAGGAGAAGTCCAAGAGGGTTCGGGAGCGCCTTGAGGCCCAGATTGACCTAATATTGCGCGAATGCTCCTCCGGGGATTTCAAGGGGAAGGACTATTCGGATCTTCAGTTCCAGAGCAAGAGGATAGAGACCATGCTGGCGATCTCCTCGTCGAAGAATTCCCCGCTCACGCTTGACGAGGAGCAGAGGAAGAGCCTCAACGGCATTTATCTGGCCATATCCCAGCAGCTCGACTCGATGCGGAAGGTCGAGCAGGAGGCCTACATGAGGCAGATCGAGGAGCAGAGGCTGAAAACGATCGAGGAGCAGAGGTTGGCCAGGGAGAAAGCCGACAGTGAGCGCAAGGAAAGGCTTGCAGTCAATATCGCGATGGACACGTATTACATCTCTCTTGCCGACAAGCCAAGCCCGGCGGATCTTTGTTCGTCCATGGGAGACCTGCTCAAGAGCGGCAGGCTACCAGAGCCGTTGCGCCATAGCGCCGAATTCATAAGGAGCAACTACGTGTCGGTGCCGGATGCTCTTGCTGCACAGCTTTTGAAGATCGAGCGCTCCTTGAAGAACAAGCCTCTGCCCATATCCGCGATATCGAGGGACTACAGAGTCGAGGAGATATCCGAGAAAGGCATTAAGATGCAGGTGATGATAGACAAAGTGAAGATGGGCAAGCTCCTGCAATGGCAGCAGCTCCCGCAAGGCGATCTTGAGGCTCTCGTGGAGAAAACTCTTCTCTCCAACGATGCCTACAAGCCTGAAGCCTCGGACCTGGCCTCCTTCGGCTCCTACCTGGTGGAGAAAAGACTCTTGAAGCAGTTCCGGGCTCTGCTGGGCAGGTTTGACCAGAAGGCCAATCCGAAAGTGAGGGGGTGGATCAATTTCCTGGGCGATCTGGAGCTGGCTTCCAGAGAGATACAGGCCATGAGGAAAATGGCCGATGTCAGAGAGTCCTTGTCCGCTGGAGACCGGATCCAGGCCTCCGAGCATTTGGCCGACATGATACTGAACCACTCGTCCTCCGAGACATTCAAGAGATATTCGCAGGAGACAATCCTGCTCAGGGGGGAACTGGGCCGCTTGAACCACATGTTGCAAGCCGCGTCTTTCATAGTTTCGGCCTCCCGCCTCCTGGCCGAGAAGAAGAACGAGGCGGCCCTGCAGAGCCTATACTGCGCAAAATCGCGTTTTTTCAACTCGGAAGGAAGGCAGGGGGCGAAGGATGCTCTATCGCAGATCGAAACTGCGCTGCTTGCGTCTATTCCACGCCCGGAGGAGCTTCCCCGCACCTTTGCTCCGTTCTATAAATGGGAGAAGGAAGCCCCCGGTGAAACCCTTGCCTTTCTTGCGGGCATCAAGACGAACCAGGATTTCCAACGAAGCGCAATAAAGAATCCGGCTTTGCCTGAAATGCTC
This sequence comes from Lentisphaera sp., assembly GCA_020721745.1. GTDB lineage: Bacteria > Verrucomicrobiota > Lentisphaeria > Victivallales > GWF2-50-93 > DYMC01. Next base: position 2,972 of record DYMC01000083.1, read on the forward strand.
GAAGCCTCGGCAAGAATGAGCGTTGGAGAATGGAATTCGGCCTCGTTTTCGGCGGACAAGATGGAGAGTATCCTCTCTCTGCAAGGGCCTTCATCATTTGTGCTTCCATCGCTTGTCTTTGCGTCCTCCATGTCCTTGAGCAGGTTCGCCTCTTCAGCCGAGGATATTTCGCTCCCGGCGAAGATGTTCAACGAAGCCGGGACCCGTTTCCATCGATCTCCGCTGGGCTCGGCGCTTTCGCTTTATCTAAATGCCGAGTATATGCTGTCCATGGGCGCTTTTGCCCGGGCGCACCAGATGCTTTCCTCATATGAACGCCGGGATGCCGGGGTGGACATGGATTCGAGGATATTTCTTCTCGCGGCCTATGCGTCTCTTAATCTGCCGGAGCAGGAAGGAGCGAATCCGAAGACGATACTGGAGGCGTCCAAGCGCTTTTCTCCGGAGAAAAGCCTCGCTGGAGACATGCTCTGGCTTCGCCATTCGATGGCGCTGCTGTCCGGAGGGCAGCTTTCCGACCCGCAGATCAAGGAGCTCGCCTCTTCAGATCCATCGCATCCGGACATCTGTTCGAGGATAATGATCTCATCTCTGTCGCTCAGGGCGTTGGCTGGCGCGAGATGCCCGGAGATGTCCAGACTGCTCAGGATCATCGCCGCGAAAATCGCCGGCATGACGGCCCAGTGGCAGACATTCAGAAATCTGTCCTATCTGAGGCTTTCCATTAATTCGTATTCATACGAGGCCCTGAGCGGGGAGGCCGCATCCATTCTTTCAGAGCCTCTCGTGGCGGGCATAGCCTCCTACCCGGAGCTCTCGATGCTCGAAATGTCCTCCGCATGCCTGGCTGGAAAATTGTCGAGAGAGGAGCTCCAGGCCCAGCTCCCGAAGCGGCTTTCGGAATCAACCTGCGCCTCCCCGCTTGAAATACACATCGCAAGCCGCATTGGCGCTCCGGACAAACATCTGGAGACAATCTCGTCCGCCGTCTCCAACGGGGATATGGGCAAGGCGTTTTCGGCACTGCTCCTCTATTCCATATGCTCCGCCGACGACCATGGAGCCAGGGATGCCATCTTCGCGGAGGCGAAGAACCATACAGCCTTCATGAGCACCGAACAGAGGCTGCTGCTGTTGTCGCTCGAAAGATTGCTGTCGCGCAGATAGAGCCCCCCTTTTTGCCTTCTTGAATTATCTGCAATTGGAGCTAGATTCCCTGCCCTAAAAAATCCGGTCATTGAAATGTCCAAGATACTTGTAGTTGACGACGAGACGACCATAATCGAGGTCCTGCGCAAGCTCCTTGTCCGGAACGGGAACCAGGTGGAGACCGCCACCGAGGGCGAGGAGGCGTTGAAGAAGCTCAAGGAGGGCGTGTTCGACCTGATGATCACCGATGTCCGTCTTCCGGGCGGCATAGACGGCTTCGAGCTTCTCAGGCAGGGGAAGGAGCTCCAGTCGCACATGGCCGTGATAGTCATAACAGCTTACGCAGACGTTGACAGCGCCGTGGAGGCCATCAAGCGGGGTGCCTTCCACTACATAGCCAAGCCATTCAAGTTCGAAGAGCTCCTGCTTACAATAGACAAGGCCCTCAACTACGAGCTGACCTTGGCGGAGAATGAAATACTCCGGAAAAGCATATCTACAAAATACCATTTCGGATTCATCGTGGGCGACAGTCCGCCCATGATAGAGATATACAGGCTCGTTGAGAAGGTGGCCAGGACGAACAGCACTGTGCTGGTGCTCGGCGAGAGCGGGACCGGGAAGGAGCTGGTGGCCAAGGCTATACACAAGTCGAGCCCGCGCCACTCCAGCCCCTTCGTGACAATCAACTGCGCCGCGATACCTGCCACGCTGCTGGAGTCCGAGCTTTTCGGCTACGTAAAAGGCGCCTTCACGGGGGCGAACGGCAACAGGCAGGGGCTCTTCGAGACCGCGAACGGAGGCACTGTGCTTCTCGACGAGATAAGCTCCATGTCCCTCGACATGCAGGCGAAGCTCCTGAGGACATTGCAGGAGAAGGAGATCAGGAGAGTTGGCGGGACCGATAACATTCCGATTGACATACGGGTAGTCGCCGCATCAAACTATGATCTGGAAAAGGCGACCAAGGAAGGCAAGTTCAGGGAGGATCTCTTCTACAGGCTCAGCGTCATCCCGATCAAGATCCCCCCCCTGAGGGAGCGGAAGGAGGACATTCCCTCCTTGATTTCACACTTCCTCAATGTCTTTGAGAAGGAGAACAGGAGGAAGATCGGCATTTCGCCAGATGCCGTCGAGGCCATGAAGTCCTACGGCTGGCCCGGCAACGTGAGGGAGCTGGAGAATCTCATAAAGCGTCTCGCCACGCTATCCGACGGAGATACAATTGATGCGGACGAACTCCCATCGCAATTTCCGAGGTCCAAGCCAGGCGCCACGAAGCCAAGGAAGATCGTCCCGCTCGAGAAATTCATCGCCAGCCAGACCGAGGCCTACATGAAGGAAGTCGTCTCCCAGGAGGATGGAGATTTGGACAAGGCCGCCTCAATAATCGGCATATCCTCCTCCGACCTCAAAAAGAAGATCAAGGCTATCAAAAAAAAGAAGCTAAAAAAGGAGAAGAGAAGATGAGACTGCGGTGCCTCGAATTGATATTCGCAACTGCGGGGATCCTCGCGTTGACATCCTGCGAGATAACCCAGCCCAAGCCGGACAAGCCAGACTATCTGGTGTCCATAAATGAAATAATCAAGTACCCAAGAGCCTCGCAGCTCGAGAAGGAGATCCCCACCGTGGCGGGCACGACAAAGTGGATTAGCAGCTCGCCATATCTCTTCTCCAACACCATACAGAAGATCGAGACGATCCCGAACGATGGCGACAAGAACTTCTTCGACCTTAAATTGAAGCTGAACTACCGGGGAAAGCTCCTGTGGAACCAGCTCGGAGCGGACATCCTCTACAAGGAGATGGCCTTCATCGTGAACGATGTCCTCTACAGGAAGCTGACAGCGGACATGATAACGAGGGATAAGGAGAAGGACGACACCATGGTTTTGAAACTCAAGCTCGATCCCGTTACGGCGAAGGCCATCGCAGACTTCTCCGAATCCAACTACAAATACTTCAATCCAGACGAGAAGGAGTAGCGTCTCCGCGAACAAAATGCCTGACAAAGAAGATGCCGAAATCCTGAATCTCGTCTGCGAAGCCTCAGACAAGGCCGATGCGCGGATCTGCGGGGACATCCTCGCGAAGGCGCTCGCGACTCCGGAGGTGCAGATGCCATCCGTCGTCCCGCACCTGGAACTGCTCCTCGACACCTGGGGCGGGACGGTGGAGAACTCATCAGAGAAGGCCTCCTTCTGTCTTGACTTGGCCCAGATCAAGGCCCTCGACTCATCCGCCTCCATGAGGAACGCCCTCGTCCTGGCGGCGCGGCATTTCGCTCCAGCCTTCCTCAGCAAGTCGGAGGCGGTAAAGCTTTCCATGGCCCGCGACGGGAAGCATCCAGTCAACGCCGTTTCGGGGAGGATCAGGAAGATCGCGCGCCTCGCCGATGAGAACCTATGCGCATATCTCCTCAACGCCAACGAATGGATCGAGAAGAGAAGCATTGACCCGATAACGCACCTCGTCGAGGTCTTCGACATAATCGCCCTGAAGAAGAAGTCCATTCCACTGGACATCCTGATATCCGGCTCGATATTCTTCCGTTTCTCGTCACACGAGATATTGGCCATGGCCGGGAGGGGGAAGGCGCTTTCGTTTCCCGACTGGCGCGGATTCATCCTTTCCCACGCCGTGGTGGTCCCGGACGACGAGCAGATAAGGAGGCTTTCACTGGCCACATTCATCCCGTCCAGAATGAGCGCATCGGAATTCACGGCCTGGTACGGATCCGGGGCGCATCCCACGGAAACATCCCGCAAGCGGCTTTCCGAGGCGAGAAGCCTGGAGGAACTGCACTCGGGTCTCGCGAAGGCGGCCAAGGAGAAATGCAAACTCAAGATCACCAAGGAGGATTCGGGGCATATCTCCGACATGCTTTCCAAGTCGCTCGGAACCGATCCGTCTCCGGAGAGGATAAGAATGCTGTCGGACTGCTTCGCATTCCTGGCGGAGTCGGGTGACGACGACTCGTCAAGGTCGAACGCAATCGCAGCGTTCGCCTCTTACGCCAGCATGCTTCTCCCGGATGATCGCACCCGGCGCGAGTCGCTGATGGAACATTGGGCCGAGATGCCAGTTTCCTCGCTGAAATCTCTCCTCGGGGCCATCAGGGCCATGAAGGGAGAGGATTTTCTGGCCGGTTTATCCTTGGATCTTCCAACCAAGGCTCTTTCCTGCATCGGCGGAATCCTCGACGAGACCAGGATGATCGAGGCGCTCAAGAGCTCGCGGGCGAAACCGCACGCTGATATGGTCCTATGGGGATGGAGGAACAGAAAAATACCAGATGTGCTGGATACCGTCTTGTCGCCGGCAAGAATATTCTCGGCCATCGCCGAAAAGACTGTTCTCAAATTCCGGAACGCCGCGATACGCGAGCTGAAGAGGATGCTTCTCTCCGACGACAAGTTCATAGCTCTCCTGGCCGATCATGGCGCGGACTCCGCAGAGAAGCTGCTCATGCTGATTGACGACGACAAGGTCCTGCTGCCACCGGAGAAGCAGAGCCTCATTGTGAAGCTCTCCAGAATCTCCCCCAGTTTCAAGAGAACCATCGAAAACGCCCATGAAAGCGGTTCCGTGAAGCTCTCGAAGACATTGTCCTACAGCCGACGCGAGACCGTCCAGCTTACCACCTCGATCAAGTCCCACAAGGCCAGAGTTCTCGAGCTCCAGGATATAACGACCAGGCAACTGCCCGAGAATGCCGCCGCAATAGCCAATGCCAGAAGTTATGGAGATTTGAGGGAGAATGCCGAATACTCCGCCGCCAAGGAAAGACAGAAGTTCCTGAACAGGAGAAAGTTCGAGATCGAGCGCGATCTCGACAATGTCGCGGCCGTCCGCTTCGCGACGGACGACGGCCCGGAGAAGACGGTGAGGTGCGGAAGATCGGTCGTCCTTCGCCGGGACGCATCCGGCGAGGAGACAACTTACCTCGTGCTCGGAGCCTGGGATGGCGACCCGCTGAAAAATCGCCTCTCGTCCGAGTCCGCGCTGGCCAAATCCCTCATGGGAAAATCCGAAGGCGAAAGAATCTCCATTGACGGAGATGATTTCACGATACGAAAGGTTTCATTCCTGCCGCCCGAAACCATCGCCGAGCTCAATGAAGAGTGAGCAGAGAATGAAGTGGACCTCCCTGATCCCGTATGGCGCAAGAACGGTCTCCCGCTCGACTCCGTCGGTCGAAATCGTGTCATACAAGTTCGCCTGCAGGAGCGTGAAAACGCCTCTGAGGCTTGCCTTCCTTTCCGACATCCATTTCGGCAGAAATCCGCCTCCCGCCGGCGAGATAGCTGATTCCGTCAACAGCCTCGACCCCACCCACGTCATCTTTGGCGGCGACATCGCATCCGAGTCATCCGGACTCGACGATGCCTTCTCCATGCTGTCAAAACTCAAGTCCAGCCACTGCAACTTCGCGGTGATTGGCAACTGGGAGCTGAAGCGATCGCGCTGCAAGAACATCTCATATTGGAGAACGAAATTCCACGGCGCCGGATTCACCCTCCTCCACGACGGCGAAGCCGAATCGGCGGGGTGCGTCTTCCACGGGCTGGCTCCGTCAAGGGGCCAGGGCTTGAGGACTGCATCGTTGGACTCGCCGACTGGAAAACCGCTGGTCGTCATAGCCCACAATCCCGACGATATCGTCCGAATCAAGTCCCGCTTCGACCTGGGGCTGGCCGGGCACACCCACGCCGGACAAATACGCCTCCCTCTCGTCGGCGCGCTGAAAACATCGAGCGTCCACTGGAAGAAATTCGAGTATGGACTCCTGCAGCGGGATGACGGAGCAAAACTGGTTGTGAGCTCTGGACTCGGCACAAGCTGCATCCCGCTGAGGATATTTTGCAGCCCCGAGGTCGTCCTGACGGAAATCACCCCGATGCAATCATGATCAGTAGTGGATACTCTTCGTGTCTTTCCGCCAAAGTTCGAACGCCTTCAGGCATTCCTCCCGCGACATCCTGACGGATCTGAATTTTGAGCCTGTGTAGCTTCCTCGAAGCATCTTGTAGAGGACGTTGTCGTCGAAGCCTATCTTCTCGGCGTCCTTCCTGGTGCATCCGTAAAAGAGGCACGGAATTCTCGCCCAGTGTATGGCGGAGAAGCACATGGGGCAGGGCTCGCAGCTCGAATAAATCTCGCAGTCGTGGAGGGAGAATCTGCCCAGCTTCCTGCATGCCTTCCTTATTGCCAGAACCTCCGCATGGGCAGTGGGATCGTTCAGGGCTACGACCATATTGTGCGCCCTGGAGATTATTTCCCCGTCGCGGACTATCACCGCGCCGAAGGGGCCTCCATCCCCGTTTCTCACTCCCAGCGACGCCTCCTCGACGGCTGCAAGCATGAAGCCTCTCCTGCTCTCTGCAGATTCGCCCGCCCCTCCTTCCTTCCCCTTTCCCCTTTTCACTCCCTTCCCCGGCATGTCCCGCACTCCCTTTGAAGCTCCTCGAAGAATTTCTGCATGAATCTAGCCCTGCCTATGGCAAGCCGTCTGCCCGTCTTTGTCAGCATCTTCTCCGGCAGACGGCGCATCTTCACGAGATACTCCCGGTAGGCGGTGTCCTCCCGGCTGTATGATTCGGCGCCAAGCGCCTCCGACCTGCTGTTGTGCAGCCGCGCACCTATCCTGCCTGCAAAATGGAATGCTCTTCCGACCCCGACCGCCCCGAGCGAATCAAGCTTGTCCGCATCATATACGATCTTCTCTTCGATCGAGACGGGGGCATCGTCGCCCCTGAAGCGATGCCGTCTGACGCAGAGGCGGACCTTCTCGATGAATTCCTCGTCCAGGAACTTGAATCTTCCAAGCATCTCCCTTGCCATGGCCGCCCCGCGCAGCGCATGGCAGCTACGCCCCTTCTTGTGCATGTCGCCGCCTCTGGCTATGTCGTGGAGGAGGGCGGCGATCTCGACAATCCTCCTGTCGGCATTTCTCTCTTTCAAGCATATCTCCTGCGAATTTCGCAGAACCCTCGCGGTATGGTCCCAGTCGTGGCATCCCGGCGCCGACGAGAGCATCCTGCGGGACATGGCTGAAACCTTTGAGAATAGCTTTTTATATTCGTTGTCTTTCAAGTCTTGACGAATGGTTGAAATTATCCGGAATACA
>DYMC01000084.1 GCA_020721745.1 Lentisphaera sp.
GTTAGTGGTTCGTAATGGGCGTTTACTTTGGAAAAGGCCAGGTCGCCTGTGACAAGATAAATTACGACCATAAAGTTCTGGAAAGTTTTAAATCCTCTCGCCTTGCTTTTCGCACTTTGGATCAACGAATTAAGTCCTTCCAGAATGCCATTATTTATCCTTGTCTTCTCTCGGGGGCACACTCTTGCTATTGCTGTAGTATCTCCTTGTTGGTGCAGGGTCTGCCCCCATTTCTCTTTTCTTTGCGAATGATAAATCCTCATTATTTGCCATTTTACCCGCTTTAAAATCATTTTCTTCTGCATAAAATACGGCGGCCTCGGCGAGACGCGCCCTACCTTTCACATAATCGGCGGCATCCTCAGGATAGAAAAACCTCAGCCTTGACCTTCTATTAATGTCAGCATAGCATTCTTCTGATAATTTTGGACAGCCCATATATCACTCAATCTTCCCAGCCGTTAAACCTTACTTCACCAATCTGTTAGTGTCTTTTCTCGTCGGGAAGTCTATGGACACCTACCTCCCGTCATTTTGGGATGGATCGAAACCTATCCGCCCCTATGGCGGATTCAGGTCTTCAGTGAATGTTCACGATTATTCTATCCCCTGCATCCAGGCCCGAGAGTATTTTGAGTCTGCCCGGGATTCCCGATGGGATGGAACGGACCAGGACGCGGGTCTGCGAGCCGTCCTTCGTGGCTTTGACGACATACTCGAGTTGTCCGCTGCGGGCTATGGCGGTTTCCGGGATCAGGAGTGCTTTTTCCGTTCCGGTTCTGATTTCGAGGCGTCCGAACATGCCGGGCATGAGCTCCGGGGCTGTTCCGAGGCATATCTTGACCATGAAGCTGCGGGTCTGCGGGTCCACCTCCCTGGATATCTCCTTCAATTCGCCCTCGTAGTTTTTGCCGACGGCGTCCACTCCGAACTTCATCTTGTCGCCGAGCTTCACCTTGGAGACCAGGGACTCGCTTATGGGGGCGTAGAGCATGAGGCGGCTGTTGTCGAAGACCAGCAATATCTTCGTTCCGGGGACGGCCAGGTCGCCCGGGTCGAGATATCTCCTGGAGACTATCCCGTCTATGGGGCTTGCGATTGATGCATATGACAGGGCTGCCTGCGCCTCGTTTATGGCCTCCTTCGAGGCGGAGAGGGCGGCGAGCGCAGCGTGGTGACCGCTTTCGGCCTGGTCGAGGGCTCTTTTTGAAGTGGCATCCTTCTCGAAGAGGGTCCTGGTTCGGACGAGCTCCTTTTCCGCCAGTGTTAGGGCAGCCTGGGCCTCCTTGAACCTTTCGTCCGCCTTAGCGAGGGATGCCTTGAGATCGGAGTCGTCGAGCGATATTATGATGTCGCCCTTTCTGACGTGATCGCCCTCGCGGACCGGGATTGCCGCGATTTTCGCGGTGATCCGGGAGGATATCTCGATCTCGTCCCTGCTGCGGACGCTTCCTATCGTGCTGTAGACCAGCGGGATTTCCTCTTCCGCGACGACGAGCTCCTTTCCTGCGATTTTCGCAAGGCGGCTTTGCTGTGCCCCGGGCGGTATCCTGCGGGCGGGAGGCAGGATGCCGGCGAAATAGAGGCCTAGGGCGACGATGAGAAGTCCGGCGGCCGGATACAGGATGGCTTTCAAGGTCTTTCCTCTTTTGGTGTTCATTTTTCAAAACTCCATTGGATTATAGTTTTTCTGGCGGAGATCCGGGCGAATATATCAGCATGTAGACGACCGGGACGATGAGCATGGTGAAGAAAGTGCTTGCGAGGAGTCCGAATATGAGAGCCCAGGCCAGTCCCGAGAATATCGGGTCGAGTGTGATTGGCCAGGAGCCGAGCATGGTTGTTACGGCGGTGAGCATTATGGGGCGGAATCTGACCGCGCCGCTCCCGAGGATGGCGTCCTTCATGGATTTTCCATTCTTCAGGGCGTCCTCGATGAACTCGATGAGCACGATGCTGTTTCTTATCACGATTCCGCCGAGGGCTATCATGCCTATCATGCCCGTGGCGGTGAAGAAGACAGGGTCGGAATATCCCCCGACGGTCCTGCCGGAAAGCAGGTTCAGGAGATAGAAGCCAGGGGCGACTCCGGTTATGGTCAGAGGTATGGATGTCATTATTACCATAGGCATGACGATGTTCTTTGTCTGTGCCACGAGAAGTATGAATATGCCGACGAGCGCGGCGGCGAAGGCCAGGCCGAGATCGCGGAAGACTCTCGTGGTGACTTCCCATTCCCCTTCGCCGTTCCATTCCGCAATCGTGCCGTTGGAGAGGGTCTGTCGCCATTTGCCGCCCAGTGCCGCCTCGACGAGCCGGCGCGGGAACTGGCTCCAGGAATTCCAGAGTATCTGCATTATGATCTCGCCCGGGGGGCGTCCGACGGCCTCGGCGGTGACGTAGGCGACCCTCTCAAGGTTCTTGTGGTATATCGGCTGTTCCTCCTTCTCGAATCTGAATCTGCCGAGTTCGGAGAGCTGGACGAGTTCGCCGGAGGAGGATTTCATCCTGATCCTGGAAAGTCCTTCAAGCGATGTCCTGTCCGCAAATGGAAGGCGCAGCCTGACCATGAGTGGATTTCGTTCCGCGTCCTCGTGAAGCGAGCCCGCGGATGAGTCGCCGTCCACGCACGAGGCGAGTTCGCGGCTTATTTCCGCCACGGTCAAACCGTGCGCCGCCGCCTTGTCGCGGTCCACGGCGAAGACAATCCTGTCGTGAGGGGCTTCGGCGTATGAATCTATCTGTTTGACATGTTTTGAATCGGTCTTTTTCAGGATGCCCATCATCTCCTCGGCCCCCCTGATGATGTCGCTGTAGCTTTGCATGGCTCCCCCCCGTATTTCCACGGTGAGCGTGGAGAGGACCGGGGGGCCGGGCGGAACTTCGACGATGCTCAGTATTCCTCCATGCCTTCCGGCTATCTCCGAGAGTTCGTCCCTGATCCTGAGCGCCATCGCGTGGCTCTGCTGTTCGCGCAGGGATTTGTCCGCAAGATTCATCCTTATCTCGGCGTGATGCGGCGACTTTCTCGTGTAGTAGTGCCGGACCAGGCCGTTGAAGTCAATCGGGGAATTGATCCCGGCGTATATCTCGTAGTCCTTCACCTCGTTGTAGGAGGCGATCTTTCTGGCGACATCCTTTGCCGCCGCGACGGTTTTTTCGAGCGTGGTGCCTTCAGGCATGTCGAGAACCAGCTGGAGTTCGTTCTTGTTGTCGAAGGGAAGCATCTTGAGCGGGACCTTCAGCATGAGGAGGGAGCAGAGGACGGTGGCAAGGGCGGTTCCGGCGAGGAGCAGGAATGCGTTACGCCTGTTAAAGAAGGGCGAGATCACCGCCGCGTAGGTTCGTCTGATCCAGGCTGGCGTCACGTCCTCGGCGGGTATTGCGTCCGCCCCGGTGGATCTGCCCATCTTCTTCAGGAGGAGCAGGGCAAGGAACGGGACAAAGGTCAGCGCGCAGACGGTGGAGAACGAAACGGTGAGGGGCACGTTGATCGCCATCGGCCCCATGTATGGACCCATCATCCCTGTGATGAAGAACATCGGGGTGAAGGAGATGATTATCGCGATTGTGGAGAGTATCACGGGGGGCAGGACCTCCTGGACCGCCCTCAGGGTGGCGTTCAGCGGATCCAAGATGCCCATCCTGATGTGGCGCTGGATGTTGTCCACGTTGGTGATGGGATCGTCAACGACCATTCCCAGGCTCAGGATGAGCGCGAAAAGGGTCACCCTGTTTATGCTGTATCCGAAGACGTAGTTGGTGAAGAGCGACAATGCGAAGCTGACCGGCACGGCGAGGCCGACGATGAGCCCCTCGCGCCAGCCCATTGTGAAGGCGATGAGCCCCACGACTGTTACCATGGCGAACGCGAGGCTCGACAGGAGATCGTTCACCTTCGCATCCGCCGTCTCCCCGTAGTTGCGCGTGACCAGCATGCGCACGTCGCCGGGGAGCAGTTCCTTCCCGAGCCCCTCCGCGGCCCTGATTATCTCCTTGGCGAGCTTCACCGAATTGACCCCCTTCTTCTTGCTGAAGGTCAATGTTACGCACGGGAAACTCTTGTCTTTCAGGCTGGAGTCGAGCTCTGCCGCCGGCCCGAAACCTATTTCGGTGTAGTTCTCGTGCTCCCGCGGGCGGTCTGAGATATTGGCGACATCCTCGACCCGGACGACTCCGCCCTCCACGCCGGATGCGACGACGGTCTTTCTGACATCGTCGAGGGTCTCGATCGGGCGGGCTGTCAGCAGCCTCATGTTCCGTCCGTCGAGAAGGGTGAACCCGCAGCTTCCCGCCTTGTTGCTGCGAGCCAGTGCCGATACTATGTCGCCGGTCGAGACCCCGCGCGCGGCCATCCTGTCGGTGTCGGGCTCCACGAGTATTTCGCGGGGGTGCCCGCCTATGATGTCCGTCTGGAAGAGGTTCGGCAGGGAGTCGAGGCGCGACTTTATCTCCTCCGCGAGCCGTCTGAGTTCGAATAGGTCGCGATCCGGGGAGAACAGTGTGAACGCCAGCATTGGCACGTCGTCTATCTCGACGGAATTCATCCGCCATCCGGCCACATCCGGATGCACCAGCGCCATATTCTCGTCCATCTTGTCCCTGATCTTGCCCATGGACTCCGTGTAGTTCTCGCCGACATAGAACCTGACTATCACCATGGCCCCGTCGCGCGAACTGGTGGAATACACGTGCTCGACGCCGTCCACCTGCCAGAGAAGTCTTTCGAGGGGGGTGGTGACGAGCTGCTCGACCTCCTCCGGGGAGTGCCCCGGGAAATCCACCGCGATGTCCACCATTGGCACCACGATCTGGGGTTCCTCCTCGCGCGGGGTCATGAGGACCGCCATCATGCCGAGCAGAAGTGCTGACAGGACGAAGAGCGGCGAGAGCGGACCGGTCAGAAAGAGCCTCACTATGCTGATTATGAATCCCGATGGACCTTCATTTTCTTTCATGGCTTGTTCTCGGATGAAAAGGAGTATTTTGCGCGGAGGGTAATATACAATACCTTCGGAGAGCGGCAAATTTGTATGTGAAAGTTCCTGCGACAGGGGAAATGCAGTGATACCTCTCTTTTATTTTTACAAGGAGGAAACGGAGGGAAGAAAGATTCTTTACGCTTCCATGCGCTTCCAGGCTGATTTGCATTGACATTTTTGGCGCCTTGTAAAACAAGATGTGGTATCAAGTTAAATCCCAGGGGGGGGAGATTCACCAGATGGCGTGCTTGACATGGAGGCCGTTCGAACATATAGTGTGCGCGTTCAAACTTCCGCATTCCGCAAAAATGAATACCCAAAAAAAACAGCGTGAACAGCATGATTCCGGAGAGGGAAAGTCCGGCGATCCATCCATGTCTCCATCTCTCTGGAGCGACTCCAAAATCCGGATGGAAGGCTACAATCTGGGCTGTGGCGACTATCCCGACTGGAAGAAGGGGGCGATCTTCGGCTTCGCAGGAGGGATAATATCAACGATATGCATATGCGTCCCCCTCCTGATGGCGACGGCGAAGACCAAGGAGCAGGGCGGCTCGCCTCTGTTGTTCTCCGCCGGAGTATTCGTCTTCTGCTTCTTTGTGTTTGGTGCATACGGCGCCTTCAGGCCGCCGAAATGGTAAATATTCACTGAACTACCTAGTTCAGCGAATCTTTACATGTACGGATTCAGTAAACGAACGTAGTTTACTGAGGTAATTGCAAAACTCTTTTTGCGGGCATGGCAAGCATGCCCCTCCACGCCGATTTTTGCGAAAAATCGGCGTAAAAATGGAGGGACGCGCTTGCGCGTCCGGAGTTTTGCAATTGGCTCTACTGAATACGTACCGGGATTTTTGTTCAGACGTTGAATCTGATCTCTATGATGTCGCCTTCTTGGATTATGTAGTCGCGGTCCACCAGTTTTACGACACCCTTGGAGCGGGCCTCCTGGAGATTGTGCATGTCCTTGAAGTCGGCGTAGTTCACTATGTCCGCCTTGATGAAGCCCTTGGCAAGGTCGCTGTGTATCTTCCCGGCGCAGGTGACGATGTCAGTGCCTTTTTTGATCATCCATGACCTGACCTCGTCCTTTCCCGCCGTGTAGAAGAAGCTGACTCCCGCCTTGTCGAGGACATCCCTGATCAGCTTGTTCACATTGGCCGACTTCTCTTGGACCGCCAGCGTGGGCCTCCAGCTCAGCGGCATCAGCATGTCCAATATCTTGCGATCCTCCTCCGGGAGAGTCATGTCGCAGAGGGGCTTCTCCTCCTCGAGGAATTTCTGGCAGCGCCCGATCAGCGCCTTCTCCGCCGGGTTCTCGCTCCGCTCCAGGCGTGTCTCCAGCTTCTCTATGTCCTGTATGAGCAGGTCGAGCATCTCCCCTGCGAAAATCGCAATAGCGTCGGCCTTTTCAAAGGAGTCTCTGATGAATTCCGCAAAATATGGAGAGAACTTCTTCGGGGCGAACTTCTTCTCCAGATCGAGAAGGATGGGGTCGTTGTATTTCACCTTGCCCTCAGGCACGTCAATCCCGTGGAACGATATCTTCATGGTCTCCTCGTGTTGAAATGAAAGGCGGATTATATACATCCCGGACGGGGATTTGCAAGGCGAAGCGGTTGCGAAACACGGCGCGGCCGCGCAGAATTTCGCAGCCGGCTACGCCGCATGAAGGCTAAATCCAGCCTCGCTCCCCGAATTTTCCGTGGTAGTCCTGGAGCGACATCACCCCGGCCTTGCCCTTCCTGTATGCCGCGATGCCCTTGGCTGCGGCGAGGGCGGCGGGCAGGGTAGTGATATATGGGACCTTGTGCTTTATCGCCGCCTTCCTTATGTAGGAGTCGTCGCTGTAGCCCGTTTTTCGCGCGAAAAACGGGCTAATGCGAGAATGGCGAAAATTGAAAAATGCTTAGTCAATAGCGGGAGTGCGCCCCCGCGCCCGCTCGCCCCCGCTTGGGGCTTAAGAGCCAGCCATAAGGCTGGCGTTCCCTTAAAAAGGCAATTTTGCAATTACCTCAGGGGAATTAAAAAAAATTATAGACGACTTGATTTTTAAATCTTGTGGTATATTATATGAGTAATACACTAATACAGGCCAGTCTTATGATAGCAAGAATAGACACACGATCGGGTATTCCGATATTCCGTCAGATATACGACCAGATAGAGAGGCAAATATTGGGAGGGAAACTTTCCCCGGGTGAGCAGATGCCGTCGGTCAGGGAGCTTTCGGCGGAGCTGAAAATCAATCCGATGACATTGAGTAAAGTTTATTCGATGCTTGAGAGCGGCGGCTATTTGGAGCGCAAAAGGGGGATAGGGCTTTTTGTGGCCAGTGGCAAGAGATCAAACATAAATTCGGAAAAGCGCAGAATCGTTTCTTCAGTGCTTCGCTCAGCGGCATTGGAAGTGATTCAGCTTGGAGTAGGGGAGAAGGATGCCATCGAAATTTTCGCCGGTCATTTTCGGACAATCAATAAAGACAATAAAACGGGAGAGGAATTATGAAAGACCAAATTCCTGTTAGCTTTCGCTCATTGAGCAAAAAGTTCGGCAAAGTGACAGCTCTCGACAATGTCAGCATCGAGATCGAGGCAGGACAGATAGTCGGACTGATTGGAGACAATGGAAGCGGAAAGAGCACGATGCTTAGGCACATAGTGGGAGTTTATTTGCCGACATCGGGGATAAGCGAGACATTTGGAGTCCCTTCGCACAAGATGGACGGAGAGATACTCGAGAGAATCGGCTATGTGAATCAGGAATCAAGCCTCATATCCTGGATGAAAGTCCGCGACCTCATCGAGTATGTGTCGCTTTTCTACAAGAATTGGAACAGCGAACTTGTCAATGAATATGTCCGGGATTTTGAGATCCAGCCCGAGAAGCGGATATCAGCCCTGTCGCCGGGCGAAGTCCAGAGAGTATCCATACTCTTGGCCATCGCCTACGAGCCAGAGTTGCTTGTTCTCGATGAACCTGCGGCATCGCTAGATCCGATTGCGAGGAGCAAATTCCTTGATACAATCATGAACATCATACAGCGGGATAACAGGACTGTCATCATATCTTCGCACATACTCACGGATATCGAGAAAATCGTGGATCGGATTGTCATCCTCAAAAAGGGGAGAATACTGGAAAACTGCCCTTTTGACGATCTACGGGACCGCTATGTCGAGCTGACGTTCACGGCCATAGGAAACGGGACGATACCCGAAAAAATACCTCTTAAAACAGTCAGAGAAATAAAACGCGACAAGAATTGTCTGATCGCAATTGTCGAAGGGGCGGAAGCCGGGATGATTGAAGACCTCTCGGGCAAATTATCCTGCGAGATAAAAGAAAGACATCTGACGCTGGACGAGATATACTGCATTATGGCTGGAAAAGAAAAGGAGGGAGGTAAACGATGAAAAGGACATTGGAAACAAGCGAATTATTTATCAACTTTCCGTTCATTACATTCATCGCCCTTTCCTTAGTGACGCTCCTTCCATGCCTGATATTCCCAAACTTTTTCAACCATAGCCCTACGATGGCGACGGTGGGATACATCGTTGATCTGTCTTTTTCGATTGGTGTCCTCGCATTTGGTTTGGCTGCTTGCTATGTTCAAATCTTGGATCGCAACGAATTTATGCTTCAGATTCCCGATGTTGCCAAAAGCCTGAGGAATTTTATGTTTGGCTCAATAATTCTCTATGCGATTTGCGCAACGATTCTCGTCGCTTCGTCCCATCCCAGGATACTGCTAACTCCTGCAATCATCAGTGGTCCATTCCTGCCGCCTTGCCTGATACTTTCCCTTTTTCTTCTAATGAGCAGAAGTTCCAAGAGCTGGGCCGCTACGTTGGCGCTCTACTTTCTGCTGTCGCTGATAGGCATAAAACACGTTGATTTTGTTATCAAAATGGCAAAGTATCTTTTTATCACCAACCCCCTTCCGCTAATTTGCGCCGAACTGCTTTTTCTAGTCTGGTTCTGGAAATACTCCGGCACCAGAGATTTCATCAGAGTCGAATTCCTCTCAAGGAAGAATTTTCTCCAGACATTTCGTGATAAAGAAACATTGTTTTCCGCATTTCGGCCCGGATTTTCTTTGCTGACAATGATGATGCGGAGGACAAAATCAAAACTCGCCCTGAATGTTCTTGGAAGGCTCAACGAGATGAATATTGGCGGATGGGTTTCATCGCCGTTCACCTATGCCCTGCTTTTCCTTATCGTGATCTTCTGGGGGTATTGCAGCCCTTCCGACGCATCAATGATAGCCATTTTTGCGACGGCGATTATGGCAATGTCATTCACTAGACAGGCAATAATGATTAGCGCGCTGACTCCGCTTGGCAGACGAGAGAGATTTACAGCGGATTTCTTCTCCGCCATCCTTGTTTCCGTCTTTATATTTGTTGTCCTGCTTGCGATGGACTTGGGAACAGAGCTGATTTCCCCTTTATTGCCGCCAATTTCATTTTTCGGGAAGGAATATCATTTCTCCTTTTCTTTGCCAATGAAATATATTGCCAGCCCGTTTTTAATCGTTCCATTCATGACTTGTTTCTGCGTTGTCGGCAGAATGTTCAGGACAAGACAGATGCAGTTGCTGGAGATGCTCTCTATAATGATCATTGTATGCGGGCATATGCTTTTCAGAGAACTCCCAATTGAAAGCATGCTTCAGGCGAAGTTCCCACTGATATATGCTGCAACGGCAATAGTTCTATGGGGGATTTTCGGCATACTGCTCTGGACATTCTACGCTCGCTCGGACTTGGTATTTTCCGAAAAGAAGAATTTGGGAAAGAACGTCTAGCCCACTTATTTCGAGCCAATTGCAAAACTCCGGACGCGCAAGTCTCGTGATCCCGATCCCGATAGGGCATCGGGGCGCGTCCCTCCATTTTTATCCTCCTGCGGAGGATGGAGGGGCATGCTTGTCGTAAGATCCCGAGCCCAAAGGGCCTCGGGGCCATGCCCGCGAAATGAGTTTTGCAATTACCTCCTCTTAAAAAAGCCGGAAACGGCGATACGGGTTGTTTGGCACCGTTTTTTTTCTACTATGCGGGGCTGATAAGGAGCGTGCGGAAGAGGAATTGCTGTTGTCCGCTTGTTTTTGGGCGCTGGCGGCGTAGACTATGTGGAGCGTTGGCCGTTAGGCTGCTGCGGGCATAAATTTCAACAGGGGGCGAAAATGAATGAAAAGGCG
>DYMC01000085.1 GCA_020721745.1 Lentisphaera sp.
ACGTATGAAATCACGTGTTGCCATGCCCGCGAAATGAGTTTTGCAATTACCTCAGGAATTTTCCGTCCGGACTGAATGTCGCCCCGTGGGGATGGGCCTTTTCCTGCCGTTTCGGGTTCGGACCCCGTCCGTCATGACGCAACATGACCGGATCCGCGGAGAGAGTTCCATCCGGAGAAATCCCCCGTATCATCACATCCCCCCCTGAATAGTTAGCCACCACTATGAATTTCATGTCCGGCGACAAGGCTATATGGCAGGGATTGGCTCCAAACGTGGGCAGTGACTGCATCAGCTTCAAGCCTCCATCCGGCTCTACCGAGAATGCCGAGATCGAACCTTCGCGCTCCTCCGACACGGCGTAGAGGAATCTTCCGCACGGAGACATCTCGATGAAGGTGGGATTTGCGATTTTCGCAGCAAGCGCCGGAGCGCCCGCCCTCCCGTCATCTTCGATCTCGAAACGGTATATCCCCTCCGAGCCCCTTCCAGTATAAGTTCCTGAATATACGGTGTGTCCGGCCATGTGGGGCTTATCCCCCTTTTCCTATTCGGATTCAAACTCGCGGAGCAAATGGATAAGCCTGGTGATCTGATCTCTCGTCCCGACGGTGATGCGGAGATGTCTTCCAGTCCTTTCTCCGGGGAAATATCTCACAAAAACGCGACGGGCCTTCAGCTTGAGGTAGATCTCATGGGCAGAGGGTCCATCTTCCGGGGGGGACGCGAAAACGAAGTTTGCCTGCGAATCAACCACCTCAAACCCGAGTTTCTTCAATTCGGCGGAGAGATTTTCTCTGTTCTCCCGTATCGTCCCGACGTTCTTCCTGAAGTGCCTGTCGTCGAGCATTGCGATTTTCGCAATCTCCTGCGTCAATCTGCACACGTTATAGGAATCCTTCACCTTCATCATCTGCTCTATTATCCCCTCCGAAGCGATGGCGAAGCCAAGCCGTATTCCCGCCAGCGAGTAGCTTTTCGACAGCGTGCGGCAGACGATTAGATTATTGAATTTCCCCAGCAGATCGAGGCAGTTGTCGTCGGCAAAATCTGCATAGGCCTCGTCGGCAAACACTATTCCCTTGCTTTTCCGGCATATTTCCTCGACCCTGCTTTTCGGGAAGCTGTTGCCTGTCGGCGCATTGGGCCGGGTTATCATGAATACAGGGGCGGACAGCGCGGCATCCGGGATTTTCCGTGGAATCGAAAAATTCCCGTCGAGAGGAACCTTTATGCACCTGGCACCCTGCATCCGGGCGAGGACAGGATACAGCGAGTAGCTCGGCTCGAAGAAGGCCACAGGCATGTTCTTGTCCGCACAGCATCGCGTTATAATGTTGAGAATGTCGTCGGAGCCGTTTCCGACTATCACGTTGGCCTCGCGGACTGCGAATTTCGCAGCGATCACACGGCGAAGCCCGGAACATTCGGGATCGGGATACAGGCGCAGCAGCGTGGGATCGAAGCCATCGAGCAGCTTCTTTATCCTGGGGCTCGGAGGGAATGGGTTCTCGTTCGTGTTCAGCTTGACTACACCCCTCTCCTTAGGCTGCTCCCCCGGGACATATCCGGACATCCCGGCTATTTCTTTTCTGAAAGGCGTTTTCATGGCGCTTAAATTAGCATTTCACGGCGAATTTGCGAGGACGAAGAAATGAAAACTACTATTCCGGGGGGCTCACTCGAGAGAATCTATGGCCGTTGCGAGAGGATCTATGGCCGTTGCAACTTAACAGATTATATATTAATAACTTATGGGTAATTTAGAAAAATCATTAGGCGTGGCGTATATAGAATAAATGCCATTTCCGAGACCGTTTTCGGGGCATTGCCCAACTCATTCCCCAACTTAACCGGAGTTTTCACCGGAGTCCCTTGCAGCTCCACCAGTATTCCACCGGAGCGTTCGATAAACTGTGGCGGTGGCAATCCTGATTCCCGGCAGGCTTCGGTAATCTTCTCAACGCCGCGACCCCAGGAATCTATGTATGCGCCTTCGGCGGGTGCTGAGTTATGAGTGCTTAGTGCTAAATTATGAGTGCTTAGTGCTGAGTTATGAGTTGTTTTAAATTCATCATTCATAATTCATACCTTAGAATTCGACTTATCGGGGCTTGTTTGAGATGTTTTGACAATGGAGGTTAAAATACGGACAAGTTCTTCTGATTCCTGAATTATTTCAGTCAGCATAGATCCATTAATCAGTTCACTTTCTTTCAAAAGTCGCAACCAATAATGTGTTTCCCTGGCTTCTTTCCTGGCGATTGACATCTTGGCAGTGAAGTCGGCCTTGCTATGTCCTGCCTGGGCTTCTTCGATGTTTGCTCCGATCGAGGTTCCCGCCCGCGACAACTGGTTTGCCAGTGGTCTTGAAACGCGATCCTGTTTCTCCAAAAAACGACAAAGCCTAACTATCCGCGCGGCAAACGCAAAACTCCGTTCCTGTATTTTCAACTCAGCATTCATAATTTCGCATTCATAATTATATTCCCCACCCTGCGCATTGGCAAACCCGCAGACCCACTTCAAATAGTCGTCATGCCATGAGCGCTTGAATTCGATGTTCTGGGATTCAGGGGAATTATGAGTGCTGAATGTTGAGTTATGAGTTTTTTTTAGTTTTTCAATCATAATTCATCCCTCATACAATCCTCACTATGAATTCACCGCTACGTGCCACACATACACCATTTTTCACAATGAAACACTCTATCCAGTGAATACCGGTATAAGACGTATGTTCCTTCTGCGTCAGACCACCGATACCAGCGGTTTTTGATAAAAAAATCTCTCCACGTAACTGTCTAGCGTCTTCAGCTTCCTTGCCGGTATTAACGACTTGCCAGTAGACTTGAAATGGCGCGGGAATGTTAGTGTTTGCACTGAACAACAGGTCACAGAGCTTGTTCAATGGCTCACCTGAATTGAATCCTTGCCACGATGCATTTGCCTTGTATTTGGCGGATATCTTTACCGAATAGTTCAAACAGAGAGCCCAATACGGTTTCTGCCGATGAGCGACGTTGAAAGACAACGCTTTGGATTGAGCGACAATCAAGCTGCTGCTTTTGTTGACAGGTGATACCAGAGACCGCATATAATGTTCTTCATCAAGCATCTCAGCGATATTGATAAAATCTTCCTTTACACTGCCGAACATAGGTTGAAACATGTTTTTCAGTTTTTTCCCGGGCCAGAAAAATCGTTTTTTTTGAAAGATTCTTGCCCCATGCTTTTTATACATCGACACGATGTCGGCAGCAGGCACACACGTTGCAACTCCAGCGGCAATAATGGAACCAGTGCTTGTCCCGGCAGTCATATCGAAAGTGTCGAAGAGATTTATATGAAGACGCTTTTCGATACAATGAAGTACATGGGCGGGATATATTCCTCTAATCCCGCCGCCATCAATGCTCAATATTCTGAAAGTGTTCCCCACGCATTTCCCTTATTATTTATCTTCATGAAATGAAGGTATCATTTCTATAGTTATGCAAATTAGGTTCCTCTTTTCGGCCCCGCCGTAAATTGCAACTTTCCACATAATTCAGCATTCATAAATTAGCACTTATCATTTTTTCTGCTACCCCGCGCATGAGGATAGGGCAGAGGTTTTGGATTTTGGATTTCAATTCGGTGTTGAGGCGTTTGCGGGTTTCCAGTGTGTGGTGGATTGCCACGATGCACTCTTGAATCTCGTGGGCTGGGATGGGGAGTCTCACGTTGCACATATCGGAGCAATCGAATGTCTCCCTATGCATGACATTACATGCGAAGATCCCCTTACTGATCACCTTGTATCTTGTCAAATCAGTTTCTGAGACATTGGCGACCGAGGGGATGAACTCTTTGTTGATGTTGATGCCGAGCAGCCTGTCGGAGCCAATCGATCCATCCCGCTTCCTGACATCCACCAGCCGGATATAGTCGCCGAGGCGTTTGAATTTGGATTTCATAGCTCCCCCCTCTCTTCCAGTTGGAGTCGGACGACTTCTTTCTGCCGTTGGATTTCGGAGGCGAGTTCCACTTCGCTTGGGAGGTAGAGTTTGTATTTGGAGGCGAATATCTGCTCGTTGCCCTTGAGGATGGAGTATCGGGCGATGTCGTGGTCGGTATCGGAGCAGAGAACGATGCCGAGCGTCGGGTTGTCTTCCTTGCTTTTTATGGTCTCATCGAAGATGCGCACATACATGTCCATCTGCCCGGCATCCTGATGTGTGATGCGGCTGGTTTTCAGGTCAATAAGGACGAAACATTTGAGTATGAAGTTGTAGAAGACCAAGATCAATGAAGTAATCTCTGGCATCGGTTCGGATAAGTTTCTGCCGTTCGACAAATGCGTATCCCTTGCCAAGCTCCAGCAGGAAGTCATGCAGATTGTCAATGATGGCCTTTTCGATCTGGCTTTCCGTGTGGCTCATGTTTGTGGGAAGATTGAGGAATTCGAGGACAGCTGGATTTTTGATGAATTTGTATTTGTCGTTCTGGAATTCCGCCGTGACTTGCTTCATTTCGTTGACGACAGGCTCCTTTATCTGAGATGCCAGCAGGCGCTGATAATATTGGCTGGAAATGTTTCTGTCGAGGGTTCGCACCGACCATGCGTTTTCAGCAGTTTCACGCATGTAATACTGCCGCTTGGCCGGGTTGGGGACTCTCATGATCACCTTGAAGTGTGACCAGCTCAATCGGCTCCACGGTGTGGAGCTTTTCTCTTCGGATTGGCTCCACGGCGCGGAGCCAATTGGCAAATCCGGGAACGTCAGATAGAATTGGCGGAAGTTTTTTTAAGCTTTGGACTGAGAAGCCGTTGCCGAATTCGTCCGTTGGTTCTTTCGCAATAGTAACAATTAGATGCGCTCCATATTCCGCCCGGGCTTCGCCTTGCTGTTCTTCCTCCACTATTCTTCTTCCAATCAGCCAATAGGCCTTGACCATGGCGCTGTTTACTGCGGAATAAGCATAATTTCTTGCCTGTTCGAGAATTTTCTTTATATCTGCGAGCGCACCTGAATAAATCAGTTCGTTAGTTTTGGACAACTGTTGTTTTGTGTCAGACTTCATTGTCGAATTCCCTGCTTTGCTTCCACTGTTTCGCGGTCGCTGGCGAAATTCAGAGATATCAACGCCAGAAAGACGTGCTTGTATTCGGATGGTTCGACACTTCCCCGCAGCTTGTCAGCGGAATCCCATAAGGTTTCTTCGATGTCCTACGTGTTCTTCTTAAGCGCCTGCTTCTTTGCCATGCTCCTCCCTACCTGGACAAACCTGATTCATTGCATTCGGAACTATTTCTTCATATCCCAACGAGAAATGATGTTGTCAGGCTAATGTCATACTCGTAATGTCTTTTCCCTTGTATTTCAAGTGGAGTTTGGTGGAATTTCAGATTTTATCCTCTGCCCGGCTTTGATCCGTGGTGAAATCTGTTGGCGGCAATGGTCGCCGGAGCTAAGGGACCAGTGAATATTTATCGCCAGAGAGAGGGACGGCTTCCTCGGTATTTCGAGCCAATTGCATCCCTGCGAGTTCGCGAAGTGCTGTCCCTGGGCTTATGCTGTAGCAGGCCTTGAAAGCATTCTTTTCGGTTCGTTCTCCCTGCGGAGCAGGGCCGGGGTGGTCCTGTATTTCCTTGAAAACGCCCTGTAGAACGTCTCGATGTTGAGGAATCCGCAGTTGGAGGAAATCTCCTTTATTGGAGTCCTTCCCGTGAGGAGGAGCCGCCGCGCCTCGGCGAGACGGCGGTCGAGGAGGAGATCGTGGGGGCTGCGCCCGAGATATCTTCTCGACAGCGAATGCAGATGCGGAACGCTCACCCCGGCCGCCCCGGCCAGATCGGAGACGGCGATGTTCCCGGAATAGCTCTCGTCAATGAAGCGCTCCAGCTTCTCCACGCTGGCCGGCATGGACAGCGAATGGCTCCTCGACGAGAAGAGATCGGCCTCCCAGGAAATTCTTGAATAGGCGTATTCTCCTGTGCGCCGCCTGTCCGGAGTATTCGAATGGAAGGCGTGCAGCATGCTGTTGGAGAAGTTCACCGCGTCGTCCTTGTTCTCCCATGTTGAGACGCGGGGATGGACTCTCCCTCTCCTGCGGCCTGAAAAAGAGGTCTCGAACCTGAGGCAGAGGCATTCGTAGGGATAGTCCGGGTCGGCCAGATGGATGGTGCTGTCCCCCTCGATGTGCCAGAACATCGAGCCGCAGCCGAATTCAATCTCCCGCCTCATGCCGTCAGGCCTGAAGCGGACCTTGCCCGCCACCACGAGCTCCACATACTCGACCCCGCGCGGGATGACATAAGGATTGATTGGCTTGTTGCCCGGTGCCTTGTAGTAGCTTACATTGGAGAGATGTCTGATTCCAGCTCTCACGGTGCGGCTCCTTCCATATTTTTAATCAAATTATCATATTTTATGTCAATTGCAAGCCAATCCTCAAGTGTGTAATTTAATCGCCATGCAATAAAAGAAGTCAATTGACTTCGGGAATAAATCAAAAAAAGGAAGATGGTGCATGAAACCGATTTCGGTGCAGTTGTATTCGGTGAGGGAAGAGGCTAAGAACGATTTCGTCGGAGTGCTGAAGAGGATAGCGGCGATTGGCTACAAGGGCGTGGAGCCGGCCGGCTTCCACAATCTCAAGCCGGCCGAGTTCCGGAAGATCGTCGAGGACCTCGGGATGAAGACATCCTCCAGCCACGGCCCCTGGGCGAATCCGGAGAACCTGCAGGAAGTGATAGACACGGCGGGGATTCTCGGCATAGACCTTGTCTCCACGGGCTACGGCCAGGAGCAGTTCAAGGACATGGCGGCGATCGAAAAGACAGCCGAGATGGTCAATGGGATGGTCGAAAAGCTGAAGAAGGCCGGACTCACGCTGTTCATGCACAACCACTGGTGGGAGTTCTGCAAGATAGATGGAAGGATAGCCTACGACATCTTCGCCGAGCTCTGCCCGGGAGTCAAATTCGAGATAGACACCTATTGGGCGGCGAACTTCGGAGCCAACGACCCCGCCGAGCAGGTCGCGAAATTCGCAGGCCGCGCACCTTTGCTCCACATCAAGGACGGCCCACTCGAGAAGGACAAGGCAATGGTCGCGGTGGGAAATGGCAAGATGAAGTTCAAGAAGGTGATAGCCGCAGCCGACCCGAAGGTGCTAAGATGGCTCGTCGTCGAACTCGACAAATGCGACACGGACATGATGACCGCGATAGAGAACAGCTACAAGTATCTCGTCGCGAACAAGCTCGGCATCGGCAACAAGTAGATTAAATAACAAGAACCAAGAAACAGCAATATAAAGGAGATTCCATGAAGATAGGCATAATCGGATGCGGGAACATCAGCAGGACCTATTTCAACAACGCGAAGCGTTTCGGAGGCCTGGAGCTTGTCGCATGCACCGACATCGTGATGGAGGCTGCCGAGGCGAAGGCGAAGGAATATGGCGTGAAGGCGATGAAGGTTGACGAGCTTCTTGCGGACGAAAGCATAGGCATGGTCATCAACCTGACGGTTCCGCAGGCCCACACGGAGGTGAACCTGAAGGCGTTGAACGCCGGCAAGCATGTCTACTGCGAGAAGCCTTTCACGCTGAATCTCGCGGAGGCGTCGAAGGCGCTTGATCTGGCGAAGAGGAGGAAGCTCAGGATTGGTTCCGCGCCCGACACATTCCTTGGCGCCGGCTACCAGACGTGCCGGAGCCTCATCGAAGAGGGGAAGATTGGCAGGCCGATAGCCGGGACGGTGGTCATGCTATGCAGAGGGCCGGAAAAATGGCACCCGAATGCGCCTATGTTCTATCAGAAAGGCGCCGGGCCGATGTTCGACATAGGACCATACTACATGACCGCCCTGGTAAGCCTGCTCGGGCCGGCGAAGTCGGTGAGCGGATATGCGAGCAAGGCGTTCGAGGAGAGGACGGGCGGTGCCGGCGCGTTCGCGGGGAAAAAATTCAAGGTCGAGACCCCTACGCATTATTCGGGCACGGTCGAGTTTGGCTGCGGCGCCCTTGTAAATGTCGCAATCAGCTTCGACATCCACAGGGGAGCGCACAACCCGGTGGAGATATATGGGACGGAAGGCAGTCTCATATGCCCGGATCCAAACACGTTCGGCGGACCAGTGAAGCTCTATCAGCCCTGGATGAAGGACTGGACAGAATGCAACCTCACCCACCGCTACGCGGAGAACAGCCGCATGCTGGGCGCCGCGGACATGGTCGCCGCGCAGAAGTCGGGCCGCCCGCATCGCTGCTCCGGAGAGCTTGCACGCCATGTGCTCGAACTCATGCTCGCGTTCGAGGAGGCATCCAAGACAGGCAAAAAATACACTATGAAGACCAGTTGCCAGATTCCAAAGCCGATGGACGCATCGCTGCCGGAAGGGACGCTGGACTGAAGAGATGAGGTAATTGCAAAATTGCCGACGGAACGCCGGTCTTATGACCGGCTTAAGAGCCAGCCATAAGACTGGCGTTCCCCTAAAAAGGCAATTTTGCAATTACCGCAGATATTATGGGGCCGCAGGCTCCTTCGTCTGCCTGGCCGCCGCCGACCTTGGCGACCTCCTCGAACCCTGCGGAAAAGTCTGAAGCCGTGAACCCGCAGTTCTCGCGCCCCCAGAGATTCACCCTTATAACTCCGGAAAACATCCCCGCAAGAGGAAGATAGCCAGATAATCTCGTCTATCTGCAAAAAAACATCACGCCTGCGTAATAGTGCGAAAAACGGCATTGACATCGCCGCATGTCGTGCTA
Source organism: Lentisphaera sp. (assembly GCA_020721745.1). Lineage (GTDB taxonomy): Bacteria > Verrucomicrobiota > Lentisphaeria > Victivallales > GWF2-50-93 > DYMC01. Next base: position 8,764 of record DYMC01000085.1, read on the forward strand.
TTTCCGATTAGCGCACAGGACATATGCCCTAATCGGAAAACCACAAAAAACTGGTTTTGTGGACGGGCTCCTATATCCTGCCCGCCAGCGCTTTCAGCGGGGCGGGTAAACATCCTGCATCTTCTCTTCAACGCCTCACATACCATATCGAGCAGGAGTCTCTGCTGCGCAAGCGCCAAGGACACAGTATCAGCGGGAGAATTTTCGAAATCATCTGCCGCTTCGAGTATGTCTTGAATTTCCTCGACGAGCTTTGGACATGGAGAGGAAGCACCTTGAAGCTCAGTCCGCGCATCCTGCCCCACTTCCTGAGCGCCTTCGAGAAATGAACCTCCTCCGATGCGTAGTATCGCTCGTCGAATCCACCGGTCCCGAGCCAGGCCTCTTTGAGACAGAAAAGGAAGGATCCCGCCGCGACAGGATAAATTCTTATTATGATGTGGTTCCAAATCCAGGCAAGGACTTTCGCCGTCCGGTCAACATGGCCGTCCTCGAAACCGACGAAGCAGCCACCGGCGCACGCACCACCATCGGACATTGCGGACAGCGCGGCCCCGACCAGCCCCGGAGAGGCCGTCGTATCGGCATCGAGGAATATCAGAAACCTGCCCCCGGCAGCCTCCGCACCCCTGTTTCTCGCCCTCGCAATGCAGTTCTCCTTCTCGAAAACAACCCTCGCACCATGCAGCTTCGCTATCTCCGCAGTCCTGTCGCTCGAGTTGTTGTCAACGACTATCAGCTCGCCTGCGAATTTCGCAGAAAGAGCTTTCTTCGCGGCGAGAGCCGACTCCAGCGTGAGAGGAAGCAAGTCCTCCTCGTTGTAGGCCGGTATTATTATCGAATAGTCCATTCCAAAGTCCAGCGTGGAAACGGGATCCGTCGAGCTCTCACTTCAAAAACTTCCGTCTTAGGCGCTCCTTCTGTCCCGGCGTGAGGGCATCCTTTGCATCCTCCACGTCTATGCGTCCATCGCCGACCTCGATTATCTCCATGTGCTCCAGTTCGAGGTGGTATAATGGGTATGCGGTCATTTCAGGCGCGGACGAATATTTCTTGATCTTGCCGTAGAGCTTCACCTTCGAGCCGGCCTTGAGCCCGGGAATCATCGCGTTGGTCTCGTCGTTCTTTTCGGCCATCACCGGAAAATTCGCCGGACGCACCTGCATGTAGTAGTGCTTGCCGGCCCTGTAACCGGACTTCTCCATGTATGGCGGAAAGGTCGTCTCGTATTTCACGAAGACAGTCTCTATCACGACCTTCTTGTTCTTGTATTCCTCCGGCGTCGCCCTCACCTTCTCCAAGTCCAGCTCTGTGTATTTCTTCGGGTCGAACGTCGCCGAGAGCAAGGACAACGACATCAGAACCGTCGCCGATACTATCAATGCTAGTTTCATGGCATGGCTCCATTTGAAATTTGAGATTTGA
>DYMC01000300.1 GCA_020721745.1 Lentisphaera sp.
TCATCACGATGGGGCAATACGAACACGTCAGCAAGATGACGGTGGAGATCGGGAAGATTTTGGGAGGCTGGAAGAAGAAGGTATAGCGCAGACCTGACATGTCTCATCCGCGCCGTGATTAACTGAATCGCGTGCGGAAAAAAGGGTCACGATTAATCGGGGTTCTGAGGAGACATGTCAGGTCTTTACCGGGGGTATAATTTGCCTGTCGCCCTCGGGCGGCGGGGCTGGCCGGTCAACGTGCGCTGTGCGATCCGTAACGACAACAACCTCAACAACGACAACAACGGGTTTCGTGTGTGTGCGTCCCATGCCTTTCTTGATGGTAGCGCAAGATTAATCTTGCGGTACTACTTCCGCCAGAAATGCTCCCCGCCCACGGACGGAAGCCGAGGCAAAACAGGAGAGATAGCGCGGTCGTGCCCTGGCTGGGCGTTTTCCGTCTTCATCAATGGGCGGTGGAGGCGGGTTGCCCCCTGCGGGGCAGGGCGCTCAGGCAAATATAAAAAAGCCCCGCTCGTTGGAGTAGCGTTTCGCGAATCTCCGAGCGGGGCGCCCTTTTTAATGGCCAATCTTCGCGAAGCATCCCCGTGGGACCAATTACCAATTACAATTCTACCATCCTCCATGGACACCTCCGACTTCGACTACGATCTCCCCGAATCCTCCATCGCGCAGACGCCCCTCGAGTCGCGTCCTAAGCGGGTATAATATTACAGATTGAAAGGTGACTTATGACTACACCCCGCCTAATCACTCCTGATGGCAAATCCATCGAACTCTCGCAGGAAGCTTACAAGCGGATCCGAAAATTGCTTCGTGAGACTTCACAGACCGCGTCTCGGCCGCGCCGTGCTGGGCACATCGACGCGACTTATGGAAAATATGCAGGCGAGACATCCCTTATTCAGGCGCTACTCAAAGAGCGTAAGGCCGAATTGGCGCGCGAAGAAGCTAAACTAAAACGGCGAAATGGCTGAACCTTCATCTGTTTTTGTACTTGATGCGTTTGCGCTCATCGCCCATTTTGATGCTGAGCCTGGCGGCGAAAAGGTAAAGGAGCTTTTAAAGAACGCTGAAAATGGGGAACTATCACTTGCAATGAGCCTCATCAATGTTGGGGAGTTGGCTTATATTATTGGACGCGAGCAGGGACGTGATAAATCCCAGATTATGCTGGAAGATCTGCATGCATTTCCGATCACCTTTTACGAAGCAACGGAAGAGCGGATTCTAGCGGCTGCTTGGTTTAAAGCGGAATATCCAATTTCTTATGCGGATGCCTTTGCCGCGTCGCTTGCTCAAGAACTGAACGCGCCATTAGTTACAGGTGATCCTGAACTTAAACGATTGCATAGCATTATAGACTTAATTTGGCTCGGGTGAACGTTCGACGTTCAAGCATTCGAATGTTCAGGCGTTATGCAAACCTCCTCCTTCGACTACCACCTCCCCGAAGCCTCCATCGCCCAAACTCCCCTCGAGCCGCGCGATTCGTCGCGTCTGCTCGTCCTGACACGTGACACGG
>DYMC01000086.1 GCA_020721745.1 Lentisphaera sp.
CCGTCCCATCCATCCACCCATCCAGCGTTCCAGCCATCCATTCTTTATCGCTGGTCTTCTATACATATTCCTTGTAAAATCGCGCTGACAGAGCTAGATTATCCGCCAAAGCCCAAATGCCGCGAGGACAGCGTGAAGATGATAATAGACAGCGCGAAATTCTATGAGCCAGAAGCAATTATGCTCATATGGGCGGCCATCTACTCGTCCGACTGGCTCATGGACTGGTGGGGCGCCCTCCTCTACAACAAAAAGGTCAAGGACTTCTGCACCTTCGAAAAGGGATACAACGTCAAGGCCATCAGCGAGTTCGAAATACACCACGGACGGATTCTCTTCTTCAGGTATCTTTCGGAACTCTTCATAAGCTCCCTCGCCGTCTGGATCGTGCTCTATTCCTGCAGGCTCCTGGCCAGCTGGCGCTTCTACGAGTTCTTCTGCGGCGCCTTCATCATCATCGAGGCGTGCATGCACTTCAGACACATAAGAAACGTGGCGATGTTCTCCCTGGTCGGAATGAAAAATGGCATCGTCGGCAGGATATTCCTCCCAAAATGGATTTCCCTCCGCTTCGCATTCGTCGAGTTCGCAATATTCGCCCTGATGCTGCTCGTCATCTACGTCTTCGACTCCCGCAACTTCTTCGTCCTGGGCGGCCTCATGTCATGCATGATCACTTCCCTCTTCCACCTAATACTGGCCAACCGGGAACAATCCCTGTTCAGGGAACGCAAGGCAAAACAGCAGGAGGCACCCAAGTGAGCCAGACCGGACCGAAAAGAAAACTGGCAGGACTCGCGGCAGGAGTCATCGCGGCAACAGCCGCATTCCAGGCCAATGCCAGAGTCTACTCCGGACTCGAGGTCTTCCTCTGGAAATACACCAACTTGGTGAAAGGAAAAAGAGTCGCGCTGCTCAGCAACCAGACAGGAGTGGACGCCTCCGGAACATCCACCGTCGCACTCATGCACGCCGACAAGAGAATAAACCTCAGAATCCTCTTCGCCCCCGAACACGGCATCTACGGCAACCTCAAGGCCGGCGAAACCGTCGCCGGGGGAACAGACAGGAGAACAGGGCTGTCCATCGTCAGCCTCTACGGGGGAAAGGACCACAAGCCCCCTCCCGAAGCCCTCGACAAAATAGATGTCGTCATCTACGACATCCAGGATGTCGGCAGCCGCTCATACACCTACATATGGCATCTGGCCGAATGCATGAAGGCCGCGGCGGAAACGTCCAAGGAAGTGATCGTCCTCGACAGGCCAAACGTCTTCGGCGCCAGCTCCATGGACGGTCCAGTGACCGAGGACAAGTTCAGATCCTTCATCGGGCTATACCCAGTCCCGCGCGTCTACGGAATGACCGTCGGGGAGCTCGCCAGACACCTTAACCAGGAGGAACGAATCAACTGCAGGCTGACGGTCATCCCCATGCTCAACTACAGACGCGGAATGACCTGGCGCGAAACGGGACTTCCGTGGGTGCCGCCATCGCCAAACATTCCAAATCCTGAGGCCGCCATGTGCTTCGCCGCAACAGGCTCCATCGGCGAGACGGGCTCATTCAACCTTGGCCTCGGGACACCCCTCGCATTCCAAGTCCTCTCTGCAGCCTGGCTCGACGCAAACTCGACGGCAAGCTCGCTCAACAGCCTCAGGCTCCCGGGGGTCCTCTTCAGGCCAATCAGCTTCAAATTCCAGAACTCAAGCTCACCGGCAGTCCAAATCTGCGTGACTTCCCCATCCAAATTCCAACCCGTCCTGACGGAAATCGCAATGCTGAGCCACTTCAAAAAGGCGTATCCATACAAATTCAAGTTCTCTTCCGATGGAAAAACATCGAGGGTTCAAATGTTCGACAAGGCCATGGGAACAGACCTGGTCCGCAGAGGAATCGAGGCGGGATGGGACTACCGCCAGACCGCCGCGCTATATCAGCGAAATCTCCAGAGATTCCGACAGAAGTCGGCCAAATATCTACTCTACAAGTGAACAACAACGGGGGTGACTCGTGAACAAAACCGTTCGCTCAATCAAAATTCTCGCGGTCTTTCTGATCCTCGCCGCAGCCACCGAATCCTTCGCCGGAAAATACAAGGAAATTTATTTCAGCTCCCCGAAATATCTCAAACGGACCACCGAACTCTGGGCGAAACAATCCCGCATCGTGGGCGAACTGAAGAACCCTCCCCCATCGTTCACAATCGAAATATATTCGCATTCCCTCGGGAAAATCGTCAGGACCGACAGCTTCGACGACAAACTCACCGTATATGAGACAGGCTGGCTGCCTCCAGGAACCTATACCCTCGAATTCAAGGCCGACGGATTCGACAAGTCATTCGTCAAATCCCTTAAGCTACAGGCCAGAACCGACTGCCTAATCAACGTTGACTTCGGCAAAATAGCATACGACAGAAACTATTGACCCCAGAACCGATTCCAAAACTCCAACTCCATAAGTTCACAACTTCAGCGTGCAGTCAATGGGCTCAAAAGACACGCTGAAGCTGTGAACTCCAACTTTGAGATCAGCTCGCTGTGGTTTATTGCCGGAATGCGTCTATATTCCCATATAGAATCGGCATTGTCTGGGTCTTTCGTTCCGGGGTTGGATGAACTTTCTCTTTCCAATTGGGTTTTTCGCGATGGGCGGGGCTGCGGCCGTCCTGCTCATATACTTGTTCCAGAGGCGTTTCAGGCCGAGAAAGGTCAGTGCGCTGTTCCTCTGGGAGGCGGCGCTGCGCCGGCACGGAGGCGGCCACAAATTGTCGCGTCTGGAGAGTTCCCTGCTGATGTTTCTCGAACTCCTCTGCGTCTGTCTTCTGGGATTTGCTCTCGCCAGCCCCGGATGCAGGCGGACCGAATCCATGCACAGGCTCGTCTTCGTCCTGGACGACTCGATGTCAATGTCGGCGGAGAACCCTTCCGACGGAAAATCCTCCCGCGACCGGGCCTGCGAGGAGATCATGTCGCTGCTGTCGAAATACCAGCCATTCAGCGCGTCGTTCATCATCAGCGGTGAAACTCCCCGGACCCTGGCCTCCGCCGTGACCGGGCTTCGGGAGGCGGACCTGCTTCTCTCCAGGTGGAGGCCTGGAAAGCTTTCGCATGATCTTGCCCCCGCGATTGACTTCGCGTTCCAGATATCGGGCGAATGCCCCTGCGTATATCTTGCGACGGATCAGGCGCCTCCTTGCAACGAGAAGGGCGAGCCAGCCGTCCGCAACGGTTTGGTGTGGAGCTCGTTCGGAACGAGACTCGACAATCTGGCCTTCATCTCGGCGTCGCGCAGATTCAACGAGGAGAGCGCGAAGGAGGAGATATTCGCCGAAGTCGCAAACTTTTCCGGAATGGAGCGTGAAATTTCGCTTTGCGCGGAGCAGGACGGGAAGACGCTTTTTTCAAGGAAGTTCAACGCTCCTCCGCTGAACGGGGCCGGCTCCGACACGCTGCGTTTTGCCATCGAGGTTCCGGCGCGGCTAGACCAGCCTGTCCGGCTGGAAATAATGGAGAAGGATGCGATCGCCGCCGACAACCGCGTGCTTCTGCTGTCCGAGGCAAAATCGCCGGTCAAGGTGCTGGTCGCGATGGACGAGAGCGGCGACGATGGAAAACTTCTCGGGGCGAATCTGCGCAAGGCTTTCGCCGCCGCCGGCGCCGTCGCGGCGGCGGACTCGGCATCTGCGGAAATAGTTGCGACGGCGTGGCCCGCGAAAATCGCAGATGATTCCGATCGTTGGCTCCTGTCAATCCCGTCGGCGGGAAAGCGCCTCGCCCCGTTCTACGGCCCCTACATATGCGACAAGGATTCTCCGCTGACCGCTAATCTCCTGCTCGAGGGTGTGAAATGGACGGCCTTCGATGTCACGGAGCCGGAAGGATATGTCCCGTTGATATCCTACAAGAACACGGCGCTGCTGTCGGAGCTGCGAAATTCGCAAGGAGGCGGCAGAAATCTAGTCCTGAACTATTTTGCAAGCTCGTCGAACATGCAGCGGACTCCTGCCTGGCCTATATTGTTTTTGAACATCCTTAAGGAGAGGGAGTCTGAAAGGCCCGGTCTCCATCGCAGGAACTTCCGGGCCGGGGAGGCGGTTTGGCTGCGGATTCCGCGTGGCGACAATGTGTCGGCGAACTGCATATCCGGCGGGGCCGAAGCCCTGCCGGCCATTGCCGACGGCGACTCGCACGTCTTGTTCAAGGCGGAGTCTCCCGGGCTCTATGAGTTGCGATTTTCGCAGAGCCATTCGCTGGATTCGACCTTTGCGGTGAACTTCCTCTGTCCGGAGGAGTCCGATCTCTCCGGACTTTGCTCCTGCATACACGGCCAGGAGAATTTCAGGTCCATGGAATACGCCGTGTGGAGGGATTTCTTCTGGATATTTCTTCTCGCGGCGTTCCTCGTGGCGCTTGCGAGGCTGATGATGATAGCGAAGGAGGAGGGAGCCATGGGTGATGCCCTTAGGAAGGACGGAGGAACACCATGAGCATTGGGTTCCATTATCCTGCCTGGCTGGTTTTCATCATTCCGGCACTGGCGCTTTTCGTCCTGAGGCGGGGAATGTCCAGGGCGCAGAATCTGCTCTCGCTCGCGTCGCTTTCGCTGCTGGTTCTGGCTCTGTCCCAGCCATATGTCAAGGATGCTTCCGGGGGTGGTTCCGTTCTCGTGGTGGTGGCGGACAGGTCCGCCTCGATGCCTCCCGCTTCGCACGAGCGGCAGCTCGAGATAATACGGAACGTGGAGAAGGAACGCAAGCCGGGCGACCTCGTCGCCGTAGTTGCTTTCGCCGAAAAGGTCTTTGTGGAGCAGACTCCATCTGATCTGCCTTTCGGCGGATTCAAGGGGGCCTACGACGGGTCGGCATCGGACATCGCGGCGGCCTTGAAGACGGCCACCTCGTTGATACCGGACGGGAAATCGGGCAAGATATTCTACATTGGGGATGGCCTGTTCACCGGAGAGGATCCGCTCAAGTCGCTTGCAGCGTCCGGGCGCATGGTGCCTTGCGATTTCCGCGAATTTCGCAGGCCGTGTCCGGAGGATGCCGCCGTTATTTTATTCCAAATGCCGCAGAGCGTGGAGAAGGGCGAGATATTCAGGATAAGCGCGGAGATACTCGCGCCATCCGGAGCCGGACAGATCAAATACGCGCTCGTCCGCGACAACAAGCATATCGTGGCATCTGGAATCATGGACCCCCAGGGGGAGACCGGGAGGATAGAGTTCCACGACAAATGCGACGACGAGGGATACAGGATCTATTCGCTGACGATATTTCCGGAGAACGAGAAGGGCGATTCGGTCCCGGAGAACAACAAGGCCGAGAACGTGATGCTGGTCGAAGGAGCGAAGAAAATCCTCCACATCGGGCCGCCCGGGTCCCCGCTTATGGCCCTGGCCGCCGGCAACAGGCTGGAGGTGGAGAACATCGCGCCGGAGGCCGCCCAGCTCTCGCTGTCGAAACTGTCCTCCTATGGTTCGGTGGTGATCGAGAACACGGCGGCGAACAAGCTGGGCTTCGCCGGACAGGAGGCGTTGAAGGCTTTTGTCCTGGAGCTTGGCGGAGGGCTGATGATGACTGGCGGAAAAAATTCTTTCGGCTCCGGCGGATACTTCAAGTCCCCGGTCGAGGAAGTTCTTCCCCTCACGCTGGAGCTCAGGCGCGAACACAAGAAGCTCACGACCGCGGTGGTGGTGGCCCTCGACCGGAGCGGAAGCATGAGCGTGCCGGTGGATGGTGGACTGCAGAAGATGGACTTGGCGAACCGCGGGACAGTCGCCGTCCTGGATCTCCTGACGGACAACGACATCTTCGGGGTGCTGGCCGTGGATTCGAGCGCGCATCTGATACAGAAGGTGGGCAGGATAGGCGGTTCCCGCGCAGCGATCAGGGACAGAATTCTCTCGATAAAGTCCATGGGCGGGGGGATATTTATATACGAGGCTCTCTCGAACGCGGCGAACATGATGCAGGGGGCGAAGGCGGGGGCGAGGCACATTGTGCTGTTCGCCGACGCCGCTGACTCGGAGGAGCCGGGAGACTACAGGACACTTCTGGGCATTTTGCAGAAGAACGGCATCACCGTCAGTGTCATCGGGCTTGGTTCCGAGAAGGACTGCGACGCCCCGCTCCTGAACAACATTGCATCGCTTGGAGGCGGCAACATATTCTACTCGAACCGCGCGGAGGAACTGCCGCAGCTCTTTGCCCAGGACGTGATAAGCGTGGTGAAAGGCGCCTTTGTCGAGGAGGATACCAGGCTCGCGCTGGCCTCCGACCTGCCGTTGATAGCGCAGATACCGGGGAAGGGCGCACCCGATGTCGGCGGATACAACGTGTGCTTCCTAAAGGCGGGAGCGTCGGCTGGGATAGTGACTGCCGACGAGGAAAAGACACCGATACTGGCGTTCACCGAGGCCGGGCGCGGCAGGAGCGTGGCGTTCACTGCCGAGTTTGCAGGCGAATTCAGCGGGCCTTTCAGAAAATGGAAGGAGGCCGGACAGATATTTTTGTCCTGCATTCGCTGGATGAATCCGTCGGACGAGGCATCGGATGCGATTTTCACGCGGATGCGCAGGGACGAGAAGGGAGCGGAAATATGCATCCATCTTGATCCGTCCAGGAGCAGGGATCCGTTCAGGGGCACTCCAGAGACCCTTGTCCTCACCGAGTCTGCGAATGGGATAGCGAAGGAAAGGATACGGATGAAATGGGACTCCCCCCATGTCCTTTCCGCGAAAATCGCAAGCCCTCCGGCGGGGACATCGTATTGCTACGTGTCGGCCAGCGATCCCAGGGGCAGGAGCATCAGCCTCAGAGCCGGGGCCCTGCGCATGCCGTATCCGCTGGAGTTCCGTCCGGAGAGAAATCCCGGGCGCGGCAGGCAGTTCATGGAACGGCTCGCGAAAGCCACCGGAGGGAGCGAGAGAATAACGCTCGACGGGATTTTCGAGACATCGTCGGTGCCGGAGTCCGGCAGGCCCCTCTGGCGGATACTCGCGCTTCTCTCGCTGCTGGCCTTTGTCACCGAGATCGCCGTCCGCAGATTCGCGCCGTCGGCCGGACTGGAAGATGCCGGCATGCATGGAATGCTCGCCGCCGGCATCGGGAGGATGAGAAGGAGTCCTTCGGCTCCGGGGAGAATCACGCCCTCCACTAGCCCGGAGGCAAAACCATCGGAGGCCAGAAGCAGAGACGGTCAGGAGCCGGCAGCAGCCCAGGAGGATGCCTTCGAAAAGGCGCGGAAGAGAAGCAGGAAAAGGACAAGATGAAGTTTGCAAAAATATTGAATTATTTACTTGTAATTATACCCGATAGGGTGTAATATATGGTTTAATCAAGAGAATTATACCCGATAGGGTATGATATGAAATTATCAGATTTTGTAAAGAGACAAAGGAAGCGGCATCGTTTGACTCAACGCGAGTTGGCGGATCGCTCTGGGGTAGGCTTGAGGTTTATCCGGGAAATTGAATCGGGGAAGGCGACTTTGCGGATGGACAAGGTCAACATTGTGCTGGAGCTTTTCGGGCACTGTCTGGGGCCAGTTCCGAAGCTTCCAGGCCAGGAAGGGGGATGATCATGGCAAGGAAAGCGGAAGTTAGACTTTTCGGGAAAAAGGCGGGATTGCTCACAGAGGACGAAAACGGATATACGTTTCAATATTCCGCCGACTATATGAAGTCTCCGGATGCAATACCGGTCAGCCGCCTGCTGCCATTGCAGGCCGAGCCTTTTTTCAACCGTGTGCTTTTCCCCTTTTTCGATGGACTGATTCCAGAGGGCTGGCTGCTTGAGATAGCCCAGAAGAACTGGAAGCTCGATCCACGCGACCGCATGGGGCTTCTGCTTGCATGCTGCAGGGATTGCGTCGGGGCTGCCAGCGTATGCGAAATCTCAAACGAGGTGGAATCATGAACCGTTGCCTGTGCTGCGGAAAAGATACCACGTCGGACGAAGGCAACTATCATGTGCGCTGTCTCAAAACCCTTTTCAATTCCACCAAGGCGCCCATAATGGATTATTCATGGAAGGAACTGAACCAGATGGCGGTTCAGATCATACGGAGCAGGATATCAGTGCCCGGAGTTCAGCCGAAACTTTCCGTCCATCTGGAAAAAGGCCATAGACTGCATGCAGACCGTTTGACGCTTGTGGGACTGGAAGGGGATTACATCCTGAAGCCACCGAGTGGAAGATTTCCATTCCTTCCGGAAGCGGAGCACTTCTGCATGATTTTTGCCCGCCTGGTTGGCATCAAGACCGAAGAGTTCGGTCTGATAACCCTCAAGTCCGGTGAACTTTGCTTCATTGCGCGGCGCATGGACCGCACGGCGGAAGGACCTCTGCACATGGAGGACTTCTGTCAGCTCACGAATAAACTGACGGAGCAGAAGTACAATGCTTCCATGGAGCAAGTCTGCAAGGCCCTCCGCGAATTCTCCTCGACGCCGGGACTTGATGCAATACGATTCTTCGAGCTTGCGCTTTTCTGCTATCTGACCGGCAATTCGGACATGCACCTCAAGAATTTCTCCCTTATACGCCAGAGGGATGGGACTTATCAACTCGCCCCGGCATACGACCTGGTGCCAGTGCAAATCGTCCTGCCGGAAGACAAGGAGGAATTTGCTCTTCCAATAAACGGTCGCAAGAGCAAGGTTCGCAGGCAAGACTTTGAAATGTTCGGGAAGACGATCAAGCTGACCGACACGCAGATCCGGAATGCGATAAACCGCATCGTCTCCAACGCTGAGAAATATTTCCCCGAAGCCCTTGCCTGCTCCTTCCTTCCCCCCGGCAAGCGGCAGGGCATCAGCAAGCTCTTTTCCGACCGCATGGACAAAATACGTGCGTGATCAACCGTAAATATCCACTGGACCACGTCGTTCAACGAATCTTTACAGACTGTCACTCCAGCGTCCTGAAGAACTTCTCGATGGGATAGATTTCCCTTATCGCATCTACATTGCATCCGGTCATGTAGAGGCCGTTCTCGACATCTCCGCGCCAGGTCGCCAGAAGCGCCTTCGCTATGCAGAACGGGGCCTTCGCCGGATTGCATGTCCTCAGACAGCGGTATGGGCACGCGAATTTTTCGCGGTTGCCCGAAAGCACCCTTTCCACGAGAGGGGTCTTGAGGACTCGGACTGGAAGGCCGACCGGGCTCTTTATCACGACCACGTCCTTGCCAGTGGCCTTCACGTAGACTTCCTTCGATCTGCGGTCTATGCCCGCCTCTTCCGAGGCGATGAAATGCGTCCCTATCTGCACGCCTGCAAAACCCATGCGCAGCATTCTCTCGATGTCGTCCCTGGACGCCACCATTTCGGCGGCGATTATCGGCTTGTCCGAGCATCCCATCTCGTCCATCACCGCCTTCACCTCCGCGAAGAGCTTGTCTATAGAGCAGCCTTCGGGGGATTCTATCTGCTCCATGCTGAAACCAAGGTGGCCGCCGTTCTTCGGACCTTCCACGATCACCGCGTCGGGTTTCCTGCCATATCTCCTCTTCCATGCGGAGAGCAGGACGGACAAGGCGCGGCCGCCCGAGATGACGGGTATGAGCGCAATGTCCGCATCGCCAATGTATTCCGGGAGGGGGATGGGCAGTCCGGCGCCGGATATGATGAAGTCGGCCTTGCAGCGGACGCTTTCCTCGACAAGCTCGCGGTAGTTGGACAGAGCCACCATGATGTTGACCCCGATCGGGCCTTTCCCGCCGCTAAGCTCTCTGGCGGCCTTCAGCTCGTCGTGGAGAACGCGATTGGACTCGTTCACGAAATCGGTCTTGGACTTCTCGATGTCGCCAAGGCCTACGCTCGCGATCGTGCCGTATCCGCCGAGGCGGGCAGTCGCCGCGGCCAAAACCGCGCCGCCCACACGGACTCCCATTCCAGCCTGCATGACTGGAAAACGGCTTTCCACCCCTCTTATCTTCAACGATGGCAGATGCAAGACATTTCTCCGGTTCTTGAAAAATCCCCAATATGCCAGTCCATTGGTTTTTTGCAAGACATGTGGATACGAACGCAAGAAACTTTTTCGCTTTGATACAGAATATTGTGAACGTGGCG
>DYMC01000087.1 GCA_020721745.1 Lentisphaera sp.
GTTCGATTTTCACGGCGGCCACTCTCTTATTGTGGTCTATGCTTATTGTCTCTTAGGCCCCCCGGGGTGATTTAACCCATTGACTGTAAATTTATTATGTATAGAAATAGCTCCAATAATGAGCTTAAAAGCTAAAAATGACCGTATTTTTTGGCTTTTAAAGCCTTCCTTAAGCTTCTTTATATGCATAAATCATTATCTATAAAAATATTAGCTTACCCCGGGGTGGGATAGAATACTATCTCGGAATGGAATTTTGTGTCTTTAAAACATTTTGCAGCATTTTCGTAATGTTTGTCTTGTAAATATGAATTGTAATTAGGCGGTGATAAGAGAGACATTCTGAACTCAACAAGATATAATGGTTCTGCAATTGCATCCGGATAAACAGGATGAAGACAAAATGTTAAGGACTTATCATTTACATTTTTTTGATAAGTAGGAGAATCATTAATTTGAACTCCTTCGATTTTTATGGGAACGTCAACACTGATTTCCAGCGTCTGGAAATCTTTTTTTCCCCACTTATCCAAGGAAGTTCTTTTCAGCCCCTTTTCATCGGAGCAGCCCATTAGAAAAATCATAGAGAGCGAGCAGAAATATAAAACAATCATTTTCATTTTACGACACCCCTTTATTAGATTAATTAGAATGAAACCAGTCAAGGATCGGTTCATTTATGCCTACCCCGGGGTGGGATAGAAAGCTTTTTCTCTGATTAGTTTGAGTATCGATATGATGTCAGACTGATGGGGCCGGCTAAGCATGCCGAATATTCTAATCATTTCAGGAATTATCCTGAAATTGTCCTTGCTGAAGACAAATTGAGCTGTTTCTTTTTTTTGTAGCCGTTCTGCCGAGTAGCGGTGTATTGGAATGGAGTTCGGTGATTGGGAAACAGAAATAGAGCATAGCCTGAGTTCCGATGGCGTATTGTTTTTCCCGGACTACGATTTCCGCGATGACCTCATAGACACCGAAGCGATGGATAAGGAGAGGATATTCAATTTTCGATTCCAGAAATAAAATATCATTGATGGCCAGTTCTCTTGGATGGGTTCGTTTTATTTGGCAGGACGTATGATTCTCAACAAGGTCGTCTGGCTTTATATTCTCCACGTCGCGAATGAGCGAGCCAAGCTCGTCCTTGGCGACAAACCCCCATTTCACCATATAGAACATATACTCGCTGAGTTCATATAGTGCCTTGGTTTCTCCATTATAGGCGGAAAATCGGAAGTTGCCGAGAGTTGTTTCCGCAAGCTTGTCCGTTTTGTCTAGTGTGGCATCGTATCCGATTTGCCACTCGACATAATTCCTCTGGGAGAAGGCTTCCCGCCTTGAGGCAAACGGGAGTCCGTATTCGAAGATGGACGGCCTGTTTTTGACTCTGATCTTGCCCGTGTGAGCGGCAAGCGGGATATCAATTGCTATGGATTCCCCTTTAGTTATTTGTGCTTTCGACATAATGTTCTCCAAGTAGATGTTTGAGATATTCAATAATTCTTTCCTCTGCTCCGTCAACGGTCCTGAAGGCGGGATAAAATTTCATGAGGGACGGATGTCTGGACAGGGCGTTTGATATGAAAGAATCCCTGTATTTCAAAAAGAGTTCATTGTTTATCATGACATCGAAGTTGCCGAAATAATATGGAAAGACCCGACTGAACTCCTTGACGACATCAACGTAAACATAGTAGTCGAGCTTGTCGGGCGGGACGATGATCGCGTTGCTCTCATATTTGTCGAGGAATGTCCGGTTCCTTTTCAGTGCGTTCAGGTCTCGCATCGTCCAGAACAATATCTCGCTTCCATCGGTGGGCGCGATGTTTCTGGTCGGATATTTGCTGATGTATTTGCCTATGAAATCGAATTGATCCAAGGAGAAGCGCTTGTTTTCCGCGGTGCGGAACGTGTTCGACTGGACATAGGAATAGTCCATCCCGAAAAGATTTTTTTCATACAATGCAATCAATATGGGGAATTGCATGGACTTGGAAGTCTCGGAGAAAGTTCCACTGCTGATTATCAACGAATCTACAAGCCTGTAGCAGTCGGCGAATCGCTTCATCGCCATGAAGTTAGTTCTCTTGACCAGATATGACAGCGGATGCAGGACACATACGAAGTCGGCCTGGAGTCTCTGGTACGAAAGCAGGAATGAAATACCAAGGTCTCTGCTCTGGACCGATGGATCAATGTCAAAAAGCAGCTTCTTGGTCCCGTTTCGTATGATCGAGGTGGTGTCGTTGTAAGGCGGATTGCCGACGATGAATAGCGGAGAGTCGTCCGGAATGCCGAAGTCGCTCCTGGAAAGGGTTGTCAGAGCATTCAAATTGTACATGTCGGCGAAGGGGCTGCTGCGCCTGGCGACCTGTATTGCGGCAGTGTCAATGTCGTTGCCGACGACCCGCATATTGGGAACGGCTCTTAGGAAATTCCCGTATCCGCATGAGCTGTCCAAAATTGTCGAGCCCGGAGAGAGCAATGGCCTTATGAAATCCCATACAACCGAGACATATTCGCCGTGGGTGTAGTAGCCCCCCAGATTGACACGTCTGGCGTAATTCAGATGTTGCTGTTCAGGGAGTTGTTCCCGTTGGTCTTGGATCAGGGCTTGAGAGTTCATTTTCTCCTTTTCTCCGGATACCGATTGTCCTTGGTGAATCTAACATTCAAAAGCCGGAGTTCAAGCCCGATTCAAGTCATCCCGCCGGCCTCCCCGCCATCTTGCTCCATTGGGGGCGGACAAGCCAGGTGCTAGGCAGGCATGGTCGGTCGGGATTGGAAAAATCTCACGCGAAGCGGCTATAACCCTTGATTTTCCGTCCTGCCCGGCTAGTGTCTGGAACACAAAAAAGGATGGCGAAACATGGATACACGGATTGTAGAGATGCTCGGCCGGATAGTCCCCGCCAGCGCGGATGTCGCGAAAATCGCAAGGGCCCGCCTCGACGACCTCACGAAGCCCCGCGGCAGTCTCGGCGTTCTCGAGGACTGCGCCGCCAGATATGTCGCCGCGAGAGGCGACATCAATGCGAAAATCGCAAATCCGACGGTTCTCACTTTCGCCGGCGACCATGGAGTTGCCGAGGAGGGGGTGAGCGCATTTCCTCAGTCGGTGACAGTCCAGATGCTTGCGAATTTCGCGAACGGCGGGGCGGCGATAAATGTCCTGTCTAGGCATGCCGGAGCCAGGCTCAAGGTGATAGACATCGGCGCGGCGGGGGACTGCGATTCTCCCGCGATAGTCAGGAGGAAGGTGGCAAGGGGGACTGCGAATTTCGCGAAAGGCCCCGCGATGACCGGGGCGCAGTGCGTGGAGGCGATCCTTGTCGGAGCCGAGATTGCAAAAGGGGCGATAGAGGATGGTGCGACGTTGATTTGCACCGGTGACATGGGGATAGCCAATACGACGTCATCCTCTGCGATATACTCGGCGCTGCTGGGGATTCCCGCGGAAGATTCCGTCGGCAGGGGCACCGGGATTGACGACGAGAGGTTGCGAGTCAAGATAAAGGTTGTGAAGGATGCCGTTGCGAGATGTTCCACCCTGAAGGATGATCCTGTGGCTGTTCTGGCCGCCGTCGGCGGCCTTGAGATAGCCGGCATCTGCGGGGCGATAATGCAGTCGGCGGCGATGAAGGTTCCGGTGCTGGTTGATGGATTCATATCCGGGGCCGCGGCACTGGTGGCTGCGGAGGCGAAGAGGGAGATACTCGACTACTGCTTCTTCAGCCATTTGTCGGCCGAGGCCGGACACGCCAATGCGCTGAGGGCGATGGGTGTGAGGCCGCTTCTGAATCTCGATCTCAGGCTTGGCGAGGGGACCGGGGCGGCTCTCGCGATACACATAATTTCGGCGGGAATAAAGATAATGGACGAGATGGCGACATTCTCGGCGGCCGGAGTCTCGGGGAAAATTTAGACAGCGACTTTTTATTTTTTACGGGAATGAAACGGAGGGAAGGAAGATTTTTTGCGCGAGAAACGAGCCAGAGCATTCCAAGTTTCGGAATTTGAGTTTCGGATCGCGATATTCGGGTTTTCCCCTGCTGTGTCTCACCATTTTCCATGATGGATTTTCTTTTCGTCGTATCTTGTTCTTGCCTCAATTTTCTCGGCGGGATGGCCTATCGCGACGGCCGCCATCGGTATCACGTTCTCCGGGAGGCTGAACATGGTTTTGAGCCGGGATATCCTTTCGGGGCGCGGATGGACCCCGAGCCAGCAGGCGCCGAGACCGAGCATGGAGACAGCGAGGAGCATGTTCTCCACTGCGGCCGAGCAGTCCTGGAGCATGTATGAAAGCTCGCCTCCGTGTGCGCGCCCGATGTCGCCGCAGACGATTATCCCCAGCGGCGCGTGCGCGATCATCTTCCCGTTCGGCAGGATATCTGCGATTTTCGCAAGAAGAGTTTTGTCCCGGACCACGATGAAATCCCAGGGATCCTTGGCGACCGCCGATGGCGCGGCCATCGCGGCCTCGAGAATGTCTTTGACGGCCTCGTCGCCGACCGGCATGTCCTTGTAGGAACGTATGCTGCGCCTTGCGAAAATCGCATCGAGCCTGCTGTTCATCGGGTTCTCCTTTTTTTTATTCATGACACGGCGAAATCGCCGCTATAGAACTTTCTTCTCGTCCCGTCCGCTGTTTCCAGCACTGCTGCGCCATCGGACATCACCCTCTTGAGTTCGCCCCGCAGTTCGCCGAAGGCATCCTTCACGGCGATCTGCCTTCCGACCATCATGCAGTTCGCGATGAATCCGGAGATTATCTCCTCCTCGCCGAGTCTGGAGAAGCGAAGAAAGTTGTTGAGCAATTCGAGGCGCACTGAAGCGAGGTCGCTCTCCCTTCCGGTCAGAGTCAGGATGGATGCCGCGTCCGTTCCTGTCCCTTCGAGCTCGTCGGCGGTGGCATTGATGTTCAGGCCTATTCCAGCCACGATGCCTGTTGAAGTGGCGGACTTGCGAATTTCGCAGAGGACTCCGCCTGTCTTGCGATTTTCGCATACGATGTCGTTGGGGAGTTTTATCTTGAATTCGCAGTCCGGCGCGAATTTTTCGAGTGTGGAGAGCCCCGCCAGGCATGTGGCGAACGCCGCGCATGGGGCGGGCCACGGAAGACGCTTGAGGACGAAGCTTGCGTAGATGTTGCCGGGCGGGGACAGCCATTTGCGCCCCTGCCTGCCGCGTCCGCCGGTTTGTCTGTCTGCGAAAATCGCGGCCATGTGCGGGAGGCGGTCGAAATTCTCCAGGGCATGGAGATTGGTGGATTCTAGCTTCTCGATAAGGATGATTTGCTGTTCCGGCATTTTTCAGCGCGAGGCGTTTGCGAGCGCATTTGACATGGTCTCGATCTCCTGCAGGACCACGCCCGTTCCGTTTGCGACGGCCTTGAGGGGATCCTCCGAGACGAAGACCGGCAGTCCGGTCTCTTCCGCGACGAGCCTGTCCAGGCCTCTCAGGAGCGCGCCTCCTCCGGCGAGCATTATGCCTCTGTCTATGAGGTCCGCGGCCAGTTCCGGGGGGCATCTTTCGAGGGTCATTCTGACGGCTTCGACGATGTTTGTGATAGGTTCCTGGAGGGCGGTTCTGACTTCGCCCGAGGATATTTTGATTGTCTTGGGCAGTCCTGATATGAGGTCGCGTCCCTTGACCTCCATGAATCCCTCGTCCTCGGTGGGGTATGCGCTTCCGATCTTGAGTTTTATCTCCTCCGCGGTCCGTTCGCCGATCATCAGGTTGTAGACGCGCTTCATGTGCTGGCTGATGGCGCCGTCCATTTCGTCGCCGGCTACTCTTATGCTTCTGGACTCGACGATTCCGGAGAGGGAGATGACCGCGACCTCCGTGGTGCCTCCGCCGATGTCAACGATCATGCTTCCCGACGGTTCGGCGATGGGGAGCCCCACGCCGATAGCGGCGGACATGGGCTCCTCGATGAGGTAGATGTCGCCGGCTCCGGCGCGCTGTGCGCTGTCCTTCACGGCCCTGGTCTCGACTTCGGTGATGCCGGATGGGACCGCTATGAGGACGTTGGGGTGGAAGAGCCTTCTGCGCTTGGGCACATGCGCGATGGCTTTTTTTATGAAATATCTGAGCATCTGCTCGGTGATGTCGAAATCCGCTATGACCCCGTCCTTCATCGGCCTTATGGCTCTTATGTTGCCTGGGGTTCTGCCGAGCATTCTCTTCGCCTCGCTTCCGACCGCGAGTACCTCCTTGTTGCTTTCGGATATGGCGACCACGGATGGCTCGTCGAGGACTATTCCTCTGTCGCGGACGAATACGAGGCAGTTTGCTGTTCCCAGGTCTATTCCGATGTCGCTCGAGAAGGCTCTGGCGATTTTCGAATAAATGTTGAACATGGATGATCCTGAAAAATATTAAGAGCGTTAATCTATATGTTTTTTCGCTTCAATCAAGACTAAATCGGCAAAAAACGGAATTTTTATTTCAGATGCGAGGGAAGCCGTGTGTTGGCGACAAGGTCCTTGAAGTCCTCCCTCTCCCTGATCAAGCTGCATTTTCCGTTGTTTACGAGAAGCTCGGCCGGGCGCAGGCGCCCGTTGTATTGGTAGCTCATCACGAATCCGTAGGCGCCGGCGTTCTCGACCACGAAGATGTCTCCCTCCTTCACATCGGCTGGGAAATCTCTTTCCTTGACCCAGAAGTCGGTGTTCTCGCAGAGCTGCCCGCATAGGCCGGCCTTTTCGGTCCTCTTTGATTTTTTCCCGTCGAAGACGATATTGTGGAAGGCTCCATAGAGGACAGGGCGCGCGATGGTGTTCATGCCCACGTCGGTGCCGATGATCTTTTTGTAGGATTTTTTTATGGAGTGGACCCTGCCGACGATGTATCCGGCGTCGCCGACGAAATAGCGAGCGGGCTCCATCATGAGGCGGGGCGGCTTCATCCCGTATTCCCTCAACTTGGAGGAGAAGATTTCCGCAGTTTTTTTTGCGGCCTTGTCCAAGTCCAGTGCCTCCTCCCCGTCGCGATATGGAATTCCCAGCCCGCCCCCCAGGTCTATGAACTCGAAGTCTATTCCGAGCTGTCTGCCGACCTTCCCTATTATGTCCATCAGAAGTCCGGTTATGAACGGGAAGTAATCCGCGTCGGTTATGCACGATCCGGGCATCATGTGGGCGCCGAAGCGCCTGATCCCGGCCTTCTTCGCCGCCGCGTATGCGTCGAGGACCTGGTCCGGATGGACCCCGAACTTTGCACCTGGCCCGGCGTTGGTCACGAAGTCGCCCACGTTGCTTCTGCCGTAGCCTGGATTTATCCTGAACGAGAGGATTTTTGGGCTTCCGAACTTGAGCACCCGTGGAAGTATTGTGATGTCGTCGAGATTGAATATCACCCCGCTCCTGAGCCCCTGCCTGATGTCGTCGTCGGAAAGGAAGTTGCCGCTGAACATCACGTCGCCCCCCCCCAGCCCGATGTGCTTTGCGAGCAATATCTCGTTGACGCTGGCTGCGTCAATCCCTGCGCCTTCGGATTTCATTATCGCCGCTATTGCCGGATTGTTGCAGGCCTTGACCGCGTAGAAGAACCTGAAGTCGGGATAGTATTTCGAGAAGGCCTTATGGGCCCTGCGGTAGTTGTCCCTTATCCTCTTCTCGTCGTAGACGTATGTTGGTGTGCCGTATTTTTCGGCGATCTCCGAGACGGCCACGCCGCCAATGAAGCATTTTCCATTTCTCGTTCTGAGCATGTGGCGAACCTCTTTTGTTTGTCTTGGTGCGAGGAAGATAGCACCGGAAAGTCTCCTTTCAAACGGTTCGCCCCGGAGACGGTCCGCCCTTTTCTATCATGGAGAGCAGCTCCATTCCCATCGCCCTGTTGAAGACGAGGATGGGGAGGAAGACCACGGCCCAGACATAGGGCAGCATGATGGCGAAGAATGCGCAGCAGCAGAGGCAGCAGAGGAACAGCGAGGCTATCATTATCGCGAAGGATATTGTGATTCCAATGACTATCCTCCCCAGCAGGTAGAGCACCATCAAGGCGGTGTTTCCCAGAAGGAGCCCGCAGGAATCATGGAAGACGGACGCGAAGCCGGCCTTTCTCCTGAACATGAGCGGAATGCAAAGCTCCCTTTCTCGATGTCGAATGGATCGAAGAGCATCCGTCTGGTCCGCCGGTATGCGGACGAAACTATGTCTATGACTTTCGAGACTGCATCCACGATCAGAACGTGTCCCCGTTCCAGCCCCAGGACGAGCCGGGGACATCGGTGAAATTGATATAGACGCATGACGGCTGGATACCGGTGGTCTTCTCGATGCAGGAGCATATCTCGGCGCTGAGCTTCTTGTTCACCGCAGGGGAGAATCCGCCGATTCCCTTGACCTCCACGAATGCGCAGGCTGCGCTTCTCCCCCCCATCATTGCCGTAAGGCCGTCTTCGACGGTGCCCATCACGTAGGACTCCGGTTTTTTCATCACGGTCGAGCAGATTTTCGACAGGTCGCCGGCGAGTTTGGACTTGATCTGCACGGAGAGTTCTCCCGAGCACTGGGTCTTGATCAATGGCATACTCTATTCTCCTCTTTGTTTCGTTTCTATTATCCCGGCGACGGAGTCCAGGAAATCCTGTGCGCCGGCCTTGACGTCCGAATCCGAAACGGTGCTGTATGTGAGCCTTATCTTGATGAAGTTGCCGCCCCGGCAGGTGAGAAGAAGAAACGACTCCTTCTGCAGTCCCGCCTCTATGAAGGAGTATCTCTTGCAGAGGAACTCCGAGGACTTCAGCTTCATCACCCTTGGTCCGTCAAGCTCCTTGAGGCTCGCGTATATCCTCCTCCTGCCCTGTTCCTCTATTTCCATGGCCGACCACTTCAGGCTCATCTCCGCAAGCCCGGACGATATCCCGTCGGGAATATCCGTCATGCCCATGTCGTATATGTAGATATCCGCGCGCATGTCGTCAGCCCTGTATGAAAGCCCCACGCCGAGCCCGCTCCTGCGCTTCTCGAAGTCGGTGATCTCCGTCAGATCCATCCCGGATATTCCCGATGGGAACTTCGCCGAAATCTTCTCGGAATAGTATCCCACGGAGGAGTCGTCCTTCGCGAAAATCGCAAGATGGCAGGCGAGAAGCGCCGCCATGGCAAGTCCCTTGGAGAAGTTCATTTTCATGCGGGGAACTTACATCGGGAAGCCTCTCTTTCAAGAGCCAATTGCAAAACTCCGCGCGGCCACGGGGAGTTTTGCAATTGGCTCTCAAGTCCGAGATCCGTGCGTCTTCGAAGCTGTGGAGATTCCGGACAGATCCCTGGCAGCACTGCTGCAGGAATGGGCTCCTCGCCCTGGTGTCGCTTTGCCTGTTGAACTCATCCCGCCCTGGGCGTTCAGACTTTGCTCTCGTCGTATTGGGGCTTGCCGCCGACGCCGAGGATGTCTCTCTTGAGCTTGAGATAGTATTTGTAGTTCTCCAGCTTCACATCGGCCTGCACCCTGTGGTCTATTCCCGGCAGGAATCCGCCTTCGTCGAATATCGGCTTGAGCCTTGCGAACTCCTTTTTTATCGCGTCCTTCCCGGCGAGGAGCTTCATCTTGCAGAATCCTCCCTGCAGGAGTATGCCAGGATGCTTCTTCCTGAGGGCGACTGGATCGCTGCCTCCGTTCACCTCGACCGGGAACATGCAGTTTATTCCGCCGTCCACGAAGCAGTCCGACACCGGCATGATGTTCCCGTCGCAGTCCGTCCACGACACGGCGCATCCGTGTTTCTTCAGCAGGTCGCTGATGCGCTTGTATCTTGGCGTGACGACGTTGCGCATGAAGTCCACCCCCACTATCGGTCCCGAGTTGAAGCAGATGTCCTCCCATCCGGCGGCAAAGTCGAATTCGACATCGGGCAGGACGGCCTCGAGCCCGTCGAGGACGAGCTGGCATAGGGTCTCGACCATCTCCTCCAGGAGCTGCGGGTCGTCGTAGACCATCAAGGCTATGTTCTCGAATCCGATCCAGTTTCTGAGCAATCCT
>DYMC01000088.1 GCA_020721745.1 Lentisphaera sp.
ATAAAACGAAAGTGAAGCCGTATGCTCAACCACTGGAAGGACAGACACGGAAAATCCGTATGTCCAAAGAGATATAATCGGCGACAGTCTGTTCAAATACTTGACTGTTCGGATATTACGCGTATATTAAGCAGATGGTAAAAGGTCGCACATTCTGCTTAATAAATGTCGTAATTTTGAAATTACCTCGCACAACTGACATGAGGACATCATGGAACAGAAAATCAAAATAGGACTCTTCGGGGCGAACGGACACCAGATAGGCAACGCCCTGGTCAACAACCCGAAAGCTGAAGTCATAGCTGTTGCCGGCTTTTCGGAAAGTCAAATGACAGAGCATCTCAAATCATCTGCGATCAGGAAGTGTGTCGGCCTCGATGAACTCCTGGCTGATCCTGATATCCAGATGGTGTCCCTTTGCTCTTCTATGCGCAGCGAGCAGGCCGGCCACGCTGTCCGATGCCTTGAGGCCGGGAAGAATGTCTACGCGGAAAAGCCCTGCGCCATGACTGAAAAAGACCTTGACGAAATCATCTTGGTTGCAAAAAAGACCGGTAAAACCTTCCACGAAATGGGCGGAACTGCGTTTGCCAGCCCATACGCCGCCATGCGCAAAATAGTTTCCTGCGGACAGATCGGCGAGGTGGTCCAGGTCTACTGCCAGAAATCCTATCCATGGGGAGAATGGCGCGCCAAGGACGAGAACGTTGACGGCGGGCTCGCCATGCAGGTCGGAATATACAACACCCGTTTTGTCGAGCACGTGGCAGGAGTCAAAATCAAGGCGATAACGATGAGAGAAACCATGCTCGGCAACAAGCAGGAAGGCAGTTGCTGCAGGCGTGCCGCCTCGTTTCTTATGGAACTTGAAAATGGAGGCCTTGCCAGCGGCGTGGCAAACTACTGCTGTCCAAGACCCCCCTCATGGAGCAAGTGGGGCTATGAGACGCTCAGAATATTTGGAACAAACGGATTCGTCGAATCAATCAACATGGGTGAGATCGCCCGACTGGCGGTGGACGGGAAGAAGCCACAGGACATTGATGTTTCTGAAAGCGCCGAATATTTAGATCTCTACTTGGAAGAACTCGCCACAGGAAGGAAGACCATCCCCTTCACGATTGAAGAGGAGCTCAGCCCGACGCGCTGGGTGATACGCGCAAAAAACTCCTGAAGCTGTCCCCTCCTGATAAGGTTGCTTTTTTCTCGGTCAACCATCGTTTTGGTCGCGTCCCTATTTGGAGACCTGGCCTTTTGAGTTCATTCTACTTGTCATAATCCTGTAATTCCGAATTGGGGCTCCGCCCCAACCCCCGAGATTTTTCGAGGCCTTTCAATGATTTCTTCATGTCGGCGACGATGGCCTTCACGCTCTCCTCGCTGCTGTCCCAGGAGCACATGAGCCGCGCTCCTCCGGTTCCGATGAAGTTGTAGAACTTCCATCCTTTCGCCTTGAGCTTTTCAGGCAGTCCCTCGGGCATTTCGACAAACACGGAGTTCGCCTGCCTCGGATAGAGCAGCTTTATCTCGGGAATCTTCTTGATCTCCTTTTCCAGCAACTCCGCGCAAGAGTTTGCGTGCCGGGCGTAGTTCAGCCAGATCCCCTTGTCCAGAACCCCCAGCCATTGGGCGGCTATGAATCTCATCTTCGCCGCCAGCTGCCCCGCCTGCTTGCATCTGTAGGCAAATTCATCGGCCGCCTCCAGATCGAAGAATATCACCGCCTCGCCAAGCGCAAGACCGTTCTTGGGTCCACCCAGGCATAGCACGTCCACGCCGACATCCACCGTCGTCTCTCTCGGGGCGCAGCCCAGCGAGGCGATCGCGTTGGCAAGCCTCGCCCCGTCCATGTGGATCTTGAGATTCAATCCTTGCGCCGTCTTCTCTATCACCCTCAGTTCAGCAAGAGAATACACCGTTCCGAGCTCGGTCGCCTGCGTCACGCTGGCAACCCTCGGCTTCGGATAATGGATGTCGGTCCGCTTCTTCACTATCCTCGTCATCTCGCAGGGATCCAGCTTGCCGTTCTCCCCATCGGCGAGAAGAAGCTTCGATCCGTGGGAGAAAAATTCCGGAGCGCCGCATTCGTCGGTCTCGACATGGGCCGTCCTCTGGCATATTATGCTGTGGTAGGACTGGCACAGCGAAGCGAGGGAGAGGCCGTTCGCTGCAGTCCCGTTGAACACGAAGAAGACTTCGCAGTCGGCCTCGAAAACCTCGCGGAACTTGTTGCAGGCCATCTTCGTCCAGCGGTCGTCCCCGTAGGAAGTCTCGTGTCCGGAATTGGCCTTTTCAAGGGCCTTCAACGCCTCAGGGCATATCCCCGCATAGTTGTCGCTCGCAAACTGTTTCTGATGAACGCATGTGTTCACTGAAATTCCTCCTATTTTTATTTGCAGATATTCCTGCAGATTTTCTTCAGGGCCTCCGCCTGCAGCTTCGGGTCAATCGCCATCATCGGATCCGCCGCCGATACCGTCACCGTCGCTACGGAGTCCGCGAGCTCCTTGTCGAGAGACCTCACGGTCCCGTCGAAGGACTCGCGGCTGTCCGGCCTGAGCTCCTTCACCTCGGTCGGAAGACCTATTTCGTCCAGTATCGAAATGAAGGGCTCTGGATCGAGCTCCTCTACGTTCACCATCGTCTTCGCATCCCATCTGCCGTCGGCGATCAGCATCGCCGCGGCGACCGGCGGGACACCGGCTGTGTAGCTTATCGCCTGCGACCCGACTTCCTCGAAGCATTTCTTGTGGTCCGAAACCTGGTAGATGAAGATCTCACGCCTCTTCCCGTCCTTCCAACCCTTCACAAAGTTGCCTATGCAGGTCTTGCCCGTGTATTTCGGCGCGAGAGTCTTCGGATCGGGCAGCAGCGCCTTCACGACCTTGAGAGGCACCACCTCCTGGCCGGTCGTCAGCTTCACCGGAAGATGCGAGAGAAACCCGAGAGTCCTCAGCACCGTGAAGACGTTGATGTAATGGTTGCCGAAGCCCATCCAGAAGCGGATGCTCTTCGCATCTATGTTGCGGCTAAGGGAGTGGAGCTCGTCGTGGCCGTTCAAATATACAGGCTGCTCTCCCACCACCGGGAAATCGTAGCTGCGTTTCACCGAATGCGTCGGATATTCCCTCCACCTGCGGTCTATCCAGGTCCACACCTTCACAAATTCCCGGAAGTTTATCTCGGGGTCAAAGTTGGTGGAGAAGTATCTTCCATGGCTCCCCGCGTTCACGTCCGTTATGTCTATCGTGTCTATCCTGTCGAAGTAGCGCTTCTGCGCCAGCGCGCAGTATGCATTGACCACGCCGGGATCGAAACCGGACCCGAGAATGGCCGTGAGACCGGCCTTCCTGCAGCGGCCCCTCCTCTTCCACTCGTAGTTCGCATACCACGGAGGATTCTCGCAGACCTTGTCGGGCTCCTCGTGCACCGCGGTGTCCATGTATGCGGCGCCAGTCTGAAGGCAGGCTTCCAGAACGGACATGTTCACAAAGGCATTGCCGAGGTTTATGACAATCTGCGAGCCAGTCTCCTTGATCAGCTTGACCGTTGCGGCGATGTCGAGGGCGTCGAGCTGTCTGGCGTAGATTCTGCGCGACTTCACCTTCAGGTGCCTCATCTTCCTGACGCTGGCGACTATCTCCTCGCATTTGGACAATGTCCGCGAGGCTATGCAGATGTCCCCCAGCACATCGTTGTTCATCGCGGCCTTGTGCGCGGCCACATGCGCAACTCCTCCCGCGCCGATAATCATCACATTTCTTTTCATATGTCTGTCTCCTGATTTTTGCAATTGGTTCTTTTAACTACGAGGTAATTGCAAAATTGCCGAAGGTAGGGCGGTTTCGCCGAAACCGCCGCATCAGAACGGACGGCCCGGCCGTCCCTACCTCAAATTCGGCAATCTTGAAATTGCCTCGGCCAGATAATGCAGTCTCGGGCCGATAATTCAAACGGACCTCCTATTTTTCAGCGCCGTCCTTCCTCCCCGCGATCTGTATCAAGGTTATCAGGCAGAGTATCGTCAGAGCCTGCACCGAGCATACAACGATGGTCCGTTCGTCGCCCCAGAGTATCGGAAGAACGCTCAGGCCAACCGCTATGGCGAGAAGATGCACCATCAGCACCGCCTTCTTCCTGCTCATGCCCATCGCCACGAAACGGTGCGAGATGTGATTGTTGTCACCTATGTACACAGGCTTCCCGTTCCTTAGCCTTATCACGACCACCGCGAAGAGATCGAATATGGGTATCGCCAATATGAAAAGGGGAACAAGGATGGAGAACTTGGTCAGGCTCTGCGCCGGATTGTAGTATGTCACAAGCATCCCCATCACCGCCATCAGGTAGCCCAGGAAGTGGCTTCCCGAATCCCCCATGAATATCTGCGCAGGATGATGGTTGTAGAACCAGAAGCCGACCGACGTCCCGGCGGTAACAGCACCGAGAGCCGCCACAAAATACTGCCCGCTCGCAGCCGCCGCAAGGGAGAAAAGACAGAACGCAACGGTCGCAACACCCGCCGCAAGCCCGTCCATGTTGTCGAAGAAATTCACCGCATTCATAATCGCTACAATCCAGAACACCGACAAGCCCCATGACAGCGCGGGGTATGGGAGGAACAGCGATATGCGCACACCTCCCCAGGTCACCGCAATGGTCGCTATGGCCATCTGCCCCGCAAGCTTCGTCGCCGCCCTCATGTTCCACTTGTCGTCGTATAAACCGAGCAGGACTCCAAGCAGAGCACCCAGCCCAATGAAGAAAAGATTGCTCGACACGGCAAGCACACCGCCGAGATTGGACTTGACCGCACCCTCGAGCCCCCCGAGCATCCCGGACCTCGACATCGCCACGCACACCGCCAGACAGAGCGACCACGACACGAACATAGCAAGACCGCCGAGAAGCGGCGTCGGCTCCTTGTGCCTCTTGTGATCCTGTTCCTTGGGCATGTCGTAGAACCCCGTCTTCGATGCCAGCTTCATGAATACCGGTGTGAGCGCCAGACAGAGCACCGCCGCGAAGAAGAACACAAAGACGTATATGTGATACCAGTTCATCAGAAAATACAGGCCCGGAATTGAAAAGACAAGCGAAACGACTAATATACACTCGCAAACAGAGGAAAACAAAAATATGTTGGAGACAAGATGCGACGGCAGATTCAAATACGTCTTCGGACCGGTGATGTCCAGGCGGCTTGGCAGATCCCTCGGCGTTGATCTGATTCCCCCGAAGACATGCCCCCTCGAATGCGTATACTGCGAGGCTGGATCTACAACCAGGAAAACCTGCGAAAGGGAGGAGTTCTTCCCCCTCGGGGAGATCGAATCCGAACTCGACGAATTCCTGTCCGCAAAGCCGGAGCTGGATTTCATCACCTTCTCAGGCTGCGGAGAGCCAACCCTCTACTCCAGAATGGGAGAACTGATAGCCTGGATCAAGAAAAACCATCCATCCCGGAAAATATGCCTCCTCACAAACGGGATACTGATGGGAAAAGATGGCATGCCGGAGGAACTGGCCGGACTCGACCTCGTCGTCCCATCGCTCGATGCCTCCGACGAGAAGGCCTTCCAGAAAATAAACCGCCCGGCACCAGGCCTCTCCCTCGACCAGCTCGTCTCCTCCATAAAAAACTTCAGAAAAAGAAACAAATGCCCGATGTGGCTGGAGATTTTCGTGGTCCCAGGGCTCAACGACAGCGACAGCTCGATTGCGAAATTCGCAGAGATCGTAGCCGAAATAAAGCCCGAAAAAATCCAGCTCAACGGACTCGACAGGCCAGGAATGGAAAAATGGGTGCAAAAGCCTGACCCCGACAGCATCGCCAAATTCAAATCGGCACTGTCCCCATTGGCAGAAGTCGAAGTCGTCGCGAGAACCAGGCAGTCTGCGAAAATCGCAAGGCCACACGCCGAAATCGAAGACTCCATAGTCCAGACCCTTTCACGCCGCCCATGCACCGAACAGGAAATAGCCGGATTGTTCTCGCTCTCCCCCGAGCAGACCGCGGAAATCATAGAAAAACTCATCTCGTCTGGGAAATTCCATAGAAGCAAGACTCCCGCCGGAACCTTCATCTCGAACAAAGTCTGATCCCAGTGTTGTGAACGTCCCGCCCAAGTACTTTGCGCCGTCCCGGCGCAAAGATATGTTTGCGCGGGGATTAAAGGCGCAACACTGAAGTGTTGAACTCCAACGGGGACGGAAATCCCGCGCGTAGTAGCTGTTTCTGCAACTGACTCGCTTGATTTTCGCCGAAGCACTGCTATTCTATACCCCTTTCGATTTTCGTGGCTGGATATCGAGTCCGGCCCGTTCGGGTTGGTAGCTCAGCGGTAGATGCACCTGCCTTTTAAGCAGGGGGTCCCGGGTTCGAATCCCGGCCAACCCACCAGATCATAAAATCATGAAATCATCAAATACAAAAGGAAGGGGAGTCCATGAGCAAGGCATGCGAGATATGCGGGAAGGCCAGAGTCGTAGGCGGAACCATCACACGCAGAGGTATGCCCAAGAAAAAGGGCGGCATCGGAACCCACGTGGTGAAGAACAACAAAAGGATATTCAACGCAAACATACAGAGCATCAGGGTCATGACCGGCTCCGGAACGAAGACCATGAATGTCTGCTCTGCATGCATAAGGGCCGGAAAAATCAGAAAATCTCCGCGCTGAGAAGATGCCATTCATCTCATATGTCGAAAGAGGTGCCAGGAAGTTCTTCAAGCTCCCCGAAGGCAAGATGGCCATATTTGGACGCGAAGACCATGTGGACTTCCAGATAGTCAAGGACTCCCTCGTGAGCCGCGAACACTTTGGCGTGGAGCGCGACGACAACGGCAACTTCGTGATAATTGACCTTGGCTCCTCCAACGGCACATTTCTGAACGATAAGAAACTTGAACCAAACGAAGTCACCCCCCTCAAGGAGGGAGACAGAATAAAAATCGGACGGATGAACCTCGAATACCGCCTCCGCGCCGAGAAGAGCACAAGCTCCGAAATACTGCAGCAGGTCACCGCCGAATACAAAAAAGGCAAGGGCTACAACACCATCATGCGCGAAATCCTCGGCGAAAAAAAGAAAAACTAGCCGCGCCTTGCGTAGTCCGAGCCAATTGCAAAACTCTTTTTACGGGCATGGCAAGCATGCCCCTCCACGCCGATTTTTGCGAAAAATCGGCGTAAAAATGGAGGGACGCGCTTGCGCGTCCGGAGTTTTGCAATTGGCTCAGTCCAATCGAATTTCACTTTCTTTCCTCCGTTGGCTCTTCGTGAAAAAAAGAAGCGGCATGCCGGTTACCCACGTCTTCCAGCTTGACATCTCCGCCCGAGAATGGATTGTATGAGCCTTGAAGCAAGGGGGCATTCCATGAAGATTCTCAATCTGGGTCCGTTGAATGTGGACTACGTCTATGACGTTGCCGGATTCGTCCGGGCTGGCGAGACCATATCGAGCTCGGGCTTCCAACGTTTTGCCGGCAGAAAGGGTTTGAACCAGTCCATCGC
This sequence comes from Lentisphaera sp., assembly GCA_020721745.1. Classification (GTDB taxonomy): domain Bacteria; phylum Verrucomicrobiota; class Lentisphaeria; order Victivallales; family GWF2-50-93; genus DYMC01. The sequence continues at coordinate 7,518 of DYMC01000088.1, forward strand.
CCTCGCGCATGCCGGGGCGAAGGTAATGCACCTTGGCGATGGCAAAGAGGAAAGGGATGAAGACTGCCTTAAACCCCGCGCCAATGACGGAAAACATCGCGGCTTATCCTCCCGGTCTTGTGGACATCCTGATACTCAACGAGAGCGAGGCCGCTTCGCTCTTCGGCGGGAAAACAGCCCCAGAGAAACGTCTCGACAGTATCCGGCGCAGACACGGCTTCGAGACCATTGTGCTCACTCTCGGTTCGAAGGGCGCTATCCCCTGCGAGAAAGACGGACTCCATTTCCAGCCCGCTAGAAAAGTGAAGGCGGTTGACACAACGGCCGCCGGCGACTGTTTCGTCGGTTTCTTCCTGGCGGAGAAGATGCGGGGAAGTGGCTCGAAGCAGGCGCTTGCCGTCGCCACCGCCGCAGCGGCGCTATGCGTCCAACGCAAAGGGGCGTCGGACTCGATACCGCTGATGAGCAGTTTGCGCAGTTTGCGCGGTCTCCGCGCAAACATGATCTTTGCGCCGAGGACGGCGCAAAGTACTTGACAAGACGGCGCAAAGTACCAAAAAGCAAAAAATGACTGACAACAAATCACAGACTGATGGATTCGAGACGGAGATACTCGATGTCGCGTATGGCGGAGACGGGGTGGCCCGCCGCGACGGAAAGGCGCTGTTCATCCCCGGCGTGATCGAGGGGGAAAGGATACGCGCAAGGGCCGTGGAAAGCCGGAAGCGCTTCGACATCGCCGTCTGCGAGAGTGTCGTGGCCGCCTCCCCCCGGAGAATACCCCCGCAATGTCCTCTGGCGCTTACCCCCGGTGTCAATCCCCGGAACGGCGCCTGTTGCGGGTGCAGCTACCAGCACATGTCATATTCCCACGAACTGGAGGTCAAGAAGAAGCAGCTTGCAGGCCTTCTGGCCAGGATCGGGGGCATCCCTTCGCTCCCGGACATCCAGATCATCCCCTCTCCGGGACAATTCAACTACAGGAATAAAATTTCCCTGCATCTGCGCTGCGCAGGCGGCAGGAAGTATCTCGGATATGTCGCGCGCGACAATCGCAGCGTGATCGAGGTCGGGAATTGTCCGATAGCCGCCGAAGCTCTGAACAAGCGTCTCTCCCAAATTTCATCGTCCCATGCGGACCTGGACGGACTCAAGGATGGTGACATTGTCTTCCTGCGTTTTTCGCAGGGGAGCGGGGTGCTGGAATGGGTCGGGGCGGGGAATGCCCCCGGCACGAATATTGTGGAGAAGACCTGCATCGGCGATATTCTGGTCCCGGCCGGTTCCTTCTTCCAGGTATCGCTTTTCTCCTCCGGGATGCTTTTCTCGCGGGTCCTCGGCATGCTCGCGGAGCTCCGTCCCAAAAAGCTGATTGATTTCTACTGCGGAAGCGGGATATTCGCGCTATGCGGCGCCGGCGCCGGCGCCGAAGTCTCGGTCGGGGTCGAGAGCGACCCCCGCGCCGTCGAATGCGCCCGGCTCAACGCGGAGAAGATGAAACTCTCGGACAAGACCCGTTTCATCGCGGATTTTGCGGAGAATGCTGCCGGACAGCTCCTTGACGAGAACCATGGAGATGCGACTCTCGCAGTTCTAGACCCTCCACGGTCGGGGCTTGGCAGACGGCTGCTCGATGCGCTGATTGATAATCCGCCGGGGAAAATACTATACATCTCATGCGGAGCGGACACATTGTCGCGCGATGCCAAAATTCTCCGCGCCGGAGGATACGAAGTGGAAAGCGTGTCCCTCTGCGATCTCTTCCCGAGAACATCCCATTTCGAGACAATAGCGCTGTTTTCGCGGTGAGCATTACACTTTGCGCCGCCTGGGCAAGTACTTTGCGCCGTCCCCGGCGCAAAGATTATGTTTGCGCGGAGATGAAAGGCGCAACACTGAAGTGTTGAACTCCAACGGGGATGGAAATCCTGCGCGTGGCAACGGATTGTTTGTTGGAGTTCACGACTTCAGTCGTGCAATTGTCTACACAGCCAGGGCTTGCCCGTTCTCCATTGGAGAACTGGCGGGTTACCTGCCTGCGGCTGCGCCGCCGCAGACACCTCCCTCAAAGGGCGGATTCGCCATAAAAACTGTCTCACCTGCAAGGTTGGACGGCATGGTTAATACAACTCATTATCTAACAACATGTAATACATATCAAATGGGGAATCCATCACGGATTCAGGATTCTGACCTTGAACGCTTGCCCAGCATCAAATATTTACCATCAATTCTTGATTTTTTCTTGCTTTTTGTCCCAATATGGTATAGTATATGCTAAACATTTGTCAAAACTAGGTGCGCGAAATGAAAAAATCCATCCGCCTCCCCTTCAACATGGTCGAAATCGCACTCGCTCTCGCCGTCGTAGGCATCGGCATCGCAGGTGTCATGGCCCTATTCCCAGTCGGCTTCAACTCCATCAGAGACGCCATGGCCGAAAGCTACGGCGCAGATATAACCGAGGAATTTATGTCGCAA
>DYMC01000301.1 GCA_020721745.1 Lentisphaera sp.
TAACTGGACACTGGCGAAAAATGGATAAGTTGAACATGGGACGGCTCCTGGGTAGAATGGCTGAAAAGCCAACTACCTGTTCGAACAGGAGGTCATCCCATGCTCACGCGTATTGTACACAATTCTCCAAAGCTATGTACCTTTGTCAACCCGTTGGAACTCGATCTGTCCAAGCCACAGTATCAGCACATGCTCAATCTAGCCGACGCGCTGCTGGTTTGCGAAGACCGGAAAACCCTGGCTGCGCTGCAACGTCAATTCATCGAGGCGCCGGATGCCTCCAACATGGCCGATTTCTTACGCATCAGTCCCTGGTATGCGGACGATGTGCGCCAGGCAGTACGTCTCGATCAAGTGAAGTGGGTATTGAGCCAAGCGGAGCGTCTGGGTGTGCCCAAAGTGCTCTACATCAACCTCGACGACTCGTTAGGTGCGAAAGACAAAGCTACCCGTCATTTAGAAGTGGTCGACTGGTTTCACGACCACCGCGAGAGTACCAAGAGCAAACCGGTCTTCAAGAACGCCTTTTGCTATCTGGTAGCAACCCTGCGCGTGGGAAAGATGGTGGTCACCGTCGACCTGCGCTTGTATTTGCGTGCCAAAACCGTGCGGCGGCTCAATCGCCAGCGCCAGGGCGGGCAACGCATTCCCTTTCGCAGCAAGAACAGCCTGGCGCGCAGCATTTTAGAAGCACTGCGCCCCTTGCTGCCTGCGGGTTGGCTGGTCTATGTGCAGTTCGACAGTTGGTACGCTTCCGAACGCTTGATCAAATATGTCCGCCGCCAGGGTTGGCACGTCACCTGCGGTCTCAAACACAACCGCAAGCTGAATGGCAAACGCATCGATCAGATCGCTTCCGCTCTCAGGCACAGGCGGTACACTCATGTGCGAGTGACCGCTGCGGACGGGAACAAAAGCAGCTACTATGTGCGCCAGACCACTGGGCGACTGGAGAAAGTTCCCTTTACAGTCCGCGTGTTCTTTTCCAAACGGCATCCCAGGGAGAAATCCCCGGCGTACTTCATGAGTACGGATCTCACTCGCTCGGCTCAACAAGCCTTGCAGGGTTACAGCGGACGCTGGTCATGCGAAGTAGACAACTTCTACTTGAAAACCCAGCTGGGACTAGCCGACTTTCGGGTCCAATCCTACGAAGCAGTGGACAAGTATATGGTCGTCGTGCTCTTGACCTGGGCGTATGTCGAACGCCGCTTCGAGCAAGAACGCTCCGCTCAGATCAGAACCTACGGCGATCTCATCCGCCGGCATCGCGATGAACATGCCCTCGCCTGGCTGACCAGCGCAATCCAAATGATGCAAGAGACCAACGACATACAGCAGGTCTTACAACGCTTTTTGCGCTTGGACACGATCTCAGCCTACTTCTAGCCGCCGGTCGGAGCGCGAAATGGCCGGGCGTCAAGCTCGGTAAAGATTGCGCGCCTCCATTTGCCTTGGAAGACATCCATGTTTTTCGCTTTTAAGGTTCGGATTCGCCAATGTCCAG
>DYMC01000302.1 GCA_020721745.1 Lentisphaera sp.
CAAATGAATGGGGGGAGTTGAAGCAGCCCTGACGGCCGAAGCCGTCAGGGCGTGCGGGTCATTCACCCGCCTTGGTCTGGGTATCCCTTGTCGGGTTGCTCGCCAGCAGAGCCCGACTCCGTTTCGCCAGGCAGAACCAGTATATCCGGAGAATTCGGAACGTGAGTAGGGCAGACAGATGCATCCTGTGAGGTTTCCAGGTAAAGATGGGTTTGACAAGAACTCATCCCCGGGAGCCAGCACAGGATGCAACTGAAGAGTATCCTCAATCGCGTCGAGCGATACAAGTCGTTTGTGTACGGGAAAGTCCAATGGGTGGAAGACGCGGCGAGGCCGACGATCGAGGTGCGGATCGAGCCCAGGGCCAACGGCCGTGCGATCTGTTCGGGTTGCGGCCGTCCGGGTCCGGGCTACGACCGGCTGCCGGAACGGCGGTTCGAGTTTGTCCCCCTCTGGCAGATTGCCGTGTTCTTCGTTTACGCGATGCGGCGGGTGGACTGCCCGCGATGCGGAGTGACCGTGGAGCGGGTGCCCTGGGCCGAAGGGAAACACACCATGACGACCACGTTCCGCTGGTTCCTGGCCCGTTGGGCGAAACGCCTGTCGTGGCAGGAGGTGGCGGGAATTTTCCAGGTGAGTTGGGAGGACGTGTTTCGTTCGGTGAAATACGCGGTTTCGTGGGGTTTGGCCCATCGGGACCTGAGCGGGATCGAGGCCATCGGCGTGGATGAGATCCAGTGGCAACGGGGGCATCATTACCTGACGTTGGTGTACCAGATCGAAGATGGCATGAAGCGGTTGCTTTGGGTGGCGCGGGATCGGACGGAAGCGAGCCTGCGGGATTTCTTCCAGACGCTCTCGGAGGAGGTCCGCCTCTCGGTCCGTTTCGTTTGCAGCGACATGTGGCAGGCCTACCTCAACGTGATCGCGGAGCAACTGAAGAACGTCGTCCACGTACTGGATCGGTTCCACATCATGAAGAAGATGGGCGAAGCCATCGACGAGGTTCGCCGCGGCGAGGCCCGGAGGCTGGCCCAGGATGGCTACGAGCCGGTGTTGAAGCCATCGCGGTGGTGTCTGTTGAAGCGTCCGGAGAATCTGACCGAGAAGCAGACCGTCAAGTTGGCGGAGTTGCTCCAGTACAATCTTCAGAGCGTTCGGAGCTACCTGTTGCGGGAGGACTTTCAACGCTTTTGGGAATACAGCAGCCCGGGCTGGGCGGCGAAGTTCCTCGATCAGTGGTGTACACGGACCCTGCGGAGCCGCATCGAGCCGATGAAGAAGGTTGCTCGCAGCCTGCGGGAGCATCGGGACTTAATCCTCAACTGGTTCCGTGCCCGCGGCAAGGTCTCGGCCGGTGCCGTGGAGGGACTGAACAACAAAGCCAAACTGACTACCAGAAAAGCCTACGGCTTTCGCACCTACGAAGGCATTGAAACCGCCTTATATCACACACTTGGAGCCCTCCCCGAGCCAGAATTCACCCACGAATTCTGCTGAGGAAGC
>DYMC01000089.1 GCA_020721745.1 Lentisphaera sp.
CTAGACACTTCCGCCGAACTTGATGGTCCTGTGGGCGAAGACATCCTTGGCCGGGTCGTAGGTGAACTCCGAAAGCACGGCCATCTTTGTGACCGATCCGGCGCAGTATTCGCCTCTTCCTCCTTCTCCGGTGCCGATCGAATATGGTTTGTGGACGTGGCCGCATAGGGAGATGTCAATCGCGCCGCTGCGCAGCATGTCGAGGAGTTTCTCCTGCCCCCATAGCCTGTGGCGGATGCGCATTATGGGTTTTTCCTCGATCAAGGGGTAGTGTCCGGCGAGGATTACGGGCCTTGTCTTTGTCTTGATCATGCGGGCGATAGTGTCGGAATCCCTTTTCATGAGGTAGCCGCATGACGATATGAGATTGCCGGGCCAGCTTTCGTTGACGGCTATGATGTCGCATTCGGGGAATGGTATCCTGACTGGCAGGTCGGAGATGGAGAATCTTCCGCCGTTCAGCTCGGCGAAGGCGTCTCTCATCGCTGCGTTGCATTTTGCGTCGAAGACGTAGAAGTCGTGGTTGCCCGGGATGTAAAGGAGTTTCCGCGTCTCCGCGAGCGGACGGAGTATGTCGAGTGCGATCCTGAATTCGGAGGGCTGCCCCGTGGAGGTGATGTCTCCGGAGCATACGAAGAGGTCGGCGCCGGATTCCAACATTATGGAGACGGCTTTCGAGAGGACTTTCTGGTTGTGCTGGAATCTGCGTCTGAACCAGTAGTTGAAGATGCCGACCCAGCGTTTGTCCAGATACGCGCTCCATTCTTCCGCCGGGGCTCCCGCGTGGGAGTCGGAGAAATGCAGTATCTTCATTGTCCAGTTCCGTCGAGGGCTTCTTTGTATTGGGGGAGCCTTCCGTATTTTGCCTTGACTTCGTTCACCGCCTTGTCCCTTGCAGCCCCTTCCGGCTGCGCCGTGGCCTCGATGTGTTTGGCCCTTATGAAGGCTTTGAGATACTGGTCTGCGAACTCCTTGAGGTCCTTTGCGACGTCGAATTGGCTCAGTGCCTCGAAGTTGCCGGCGAAGAGGGCCAGGAGGTATGGGCCGTCGTTGCTTTCGGGGGATATTTTCCGGCATAGCTTCTTGTATTGGGAGGGAGGAAGCCTGGTCAGCGCGTTCTTTTCTATTTTCCTTGACGATGTTTCGATGAAGACCTCGCCGTTCTTGATCATGCGGACTGTTCCGAAGGCTCCGGGCCGGATTTCGATGCTTGTCTTGATCGCGGTGTCGTTCCTGTTGGCGGCGGACTCGTAGAATTTGGCGGCTTTGTCCATCTGCGTTTTCTGCGCGTCGGCCCAGCGGGTGAATTCCCTGGCCATTTCCTTCATGTCCACATCAACCGAATCCGGTTCGCCCCTGGCGCTGTCGAAGACTGCCGCCGCGCCCTTGAAGTCGTTCTTCTCGGAGGAGATGGAGAGCGCCTTTGCCCTCAGGTCGTCCTTCTTCTTGTCCAGGGTCCTGGCGTATTCCTCGATCTTGCGTTTTGCCTGTTCCTCGCGCTCCTTCTGCAGTCGTGCGATTTCCTCCTCCTTGTGCTGGATCCTCCTCTTCTCCTCCTCTTCGAGCTTCTTTTTTCTCTCCTCGTCGAGCTTTCTCTGTATTGCCGCCATGTATGAGTCGTGCTCCTTCTTTCTCGCGTCGGCGAGTCTGAATTTCTCGTCGAGCGGGATGAAGACGGCGAGCAGTGCCTTCATCGCCTCGCGTTCGCACTTGTATTTTGGCGGCTGCGCCGATGCCAGGAAGTTGTCGCACTTCGAGAGGATGTCCGATCTCATCTCCGGATTCTGCCTGGCGAAGTCAAGAATCTTGGCGACGGCCTCGGTGTATCCGGTGTTGTCCGGCTCCTTCTGTTCCGGTGCTGGTTTTTTGACGACGGGAACCGTGGGCTTCTTCGTTGTCGGCGGTGGTTCGGGCTGTTCCTGGCTGTTCTTCCAGACCGCATATATCCCGGCGCCGGCGAGGGCGAGCACGCAGGCAGCTATCATCAGGACGAACTGAACCCTGGCCTTCTTCTCCTGCTCCCGTCTCATCGCCCCGGTGTCGATCCTGGCGCTGGCGGTATGGGTTCCGATGTTCAGTTTGGAGCTTGATGTGCTTATTCCCTGGGTTGATGAAGTTGTCATCGGTCCCGTGGGTGCAACGCCCTTGATCTGGGATGTGTGGAAGACGACGGTCTTGCCTTTTCTGGGTAATCCGGACGATGCGGAGACCTTGCCGCCTCTCTTTGAAACTCTCAGGTCTTCGACGAGGGATTCCGCGCTCTGGTATCGGTCGTCCGGGCTCTTTTCCATCATCTTGACTATTATCTGCGCGATTGCTTCGGGGATCTCGGGATTTGCCAGCCTGGGGTTCTTGAGAGGCTCCTGCAGGTGCTTTTTGGCGATCTCGAGGGCATTTTTGCCGGTGAACGGGAAGCCGCCTGTGAGGAAGTGGTAGAAGGTGGCGCCGAGGCTGTATATGTCGCTTCGGATGTCCATGGGCGAACCGGTGAGCGCCTCCGGGCTGATGTACTGCGGGGTGCCCATCACCTCGTCCTCGTTGCTGTTGTCTATCTCCCCGGCGACTCTTGCAAGACCGAGGTCGGCCAGCTTTGCCCTCTGGCTTTTCGAGACTATCATTATGTTGTCCGGCTTTATGTCCCGGTGTATCAGCCTTTGCTCCTTCCATGCGAAATCGAGAGCATCCCCGATCTGCCGGATTATCTCGCATGCCTGCTCGACGGGTATCTTGCCGGTCTTCTTGAGGATGTCCTTCATGGTCTCGCCCTCTATGTACTCCATGGCGAAGAAGTAGACTCCCGAATCCTCGCCGACGGCGTATGCCTGGACGATGTTGGGATGGTTCAGCTTGGCCGCGGCGCGCGCCTCCTTGATGAAGCCCGCCACAAACTCGTTGTTGTCGGCGTATTTCTTCGCGAGGACCTTGAGGGCGGCGGGACGGTCCAACGATATCTGGTGGGTGAGGTATACTATGCCCATGCCGCCTCGTCCGAGCTCCTCGAGGACGACGAAATCGTTGCCGACGACCACGTTGGTGCTTATCAGCGAGAGGGGGGATTTGCTTATTTCCCCGCATTGTCCGCACTGGACATCTATGCCCAGATCGTTGTTTTCAACGCTCAGAAGGGCTCTGCAGAATGGACATACGAATTTCATTAGGAACGCCTTTTTGCTTCACGCCGCACAAATTGCGAAAGCATCAATTATACAGGGAATTTCGCCTAAATCAAACCCTCAAGCCCCCCGCGGGGGATTTTTGGTGGTATTCCCTAGTGTTCCGTAACTCCTAAATTTTCGCAGTCTTGCTCGAAAATTTATAGGCTTGCAGGACACTAGGATGCGCCGATCAGAGTTCAGCCTCCTCGACATACTTGGCCCTTCCGGGCATTATCCCCCTTTTGGACGACTTTATGAAATCCACGAAATGCGCGACCTCTGGCGACATCTTCGCTCCGCCAATCGTGTCGAGAGCCGCGCTCTTGTTCAGATCCTGGAAGAAATAGGTTTTTATCGCCCTGCGTATCTCCATCCTCAGTTCCTGGTTGAATCCTGCCCTTCTTAGCCCGACCACGTTCGGGCCGTATATGTAGTCGTTCTCCCCGAGGAGGCAGTATGGGGGAATGTCCTGTCTGATCCTCGCGCCGGCGGTTATCATCGCGAGCGAGCCAATCCTGCAGAACTGGTGTATCATGCAGTATCCGCTTATCACGGCCATTGGCTCGACCTGCACGTGTCCGGTGAGCGCCGTGTGGTTCGCTATGGTCACGTGGTCGCCTATGACCACGTCGTGGGCCACATGCACGAAGGCCATGAGCAGGACATGGCTTCCGATGACCGTCTTCAATCCCTCGGAGGGTGGGCGGTGTATGGTGACGTATTCCCTGATCACCGTGTGCGATCCGATCTCGGTGTAGGAGACGACGCCCGGCCTGAAGGAATGGTCCTGGGGTTCATCTCCGACATCGGCGCCCGGGTATATCCTGCATTCGCTTCCAATCGTGGTGTATCTGCCAATGTGGACGTAGGGTTCCAGCACCGTGCCTTCGCCGATCTCGACATCGTCCTTGACCACGCAGTAGGGGCCTATCGAGCAGCCTTTGCCTATCTTCACGTTCTGTCCTATGACGGCGGTTGGGTGTATTTGCATTCGCTTCTCCCGTCGTTCCGACTGGTTTGGGTTTTCCGAAATATACACGCATTTTTCGGTTTTTCTTCTTGACAACGGAGGTCTTTTATGTTAAAGTGCATATCGTGGAAATTTAACGAAGAGGAGACAGGTGAGCTTCATAAGCAGACTTTTCGGGCTGGACAAGGGGGAGAAGAAGGATATCCAGCAGGTGAGATTCCTTGGGGAGACCGAGGACAAGGTCACCCACACCGTGCCCATCAGCAAGGAGATACCGAAGGAGCACTACATCATCAAGCACAACGGCGAATATCTCATCTTCGACTCGAAGGAGGAGATGCCCGAGGAGCTGAGGAAGGGAATTGACGAGATCGAGTCCCTCAATAGCATATCCAGTGTCTACAACGTCATCGTGGACGGCCAGAGGCGCAGATACAGCAGCTACGCCGAGATCCCGGAGGACATACGCAAGGTTGTAGAAAAAAAAAGAACCTGATTGCCCACCTTGAAAAGCCCCTCCAGAACATTCTTCCAATTTCACAGTGCACCTGTGCCGCATGGAAAACAACCAACAGAGGACATTTCGACATGAGCGTATTCCTGTCCGAAAAGAAGTATCTTCTCTCGTCGGATTCGGCGAAGGAGATATACTCCGAGATCAAGTTCCTGCCCATAGTGGACCCGCACAACCACGCGAATGTGGCCGAACTGGACGCAAACACGAACTATGCCGATCTCTGGCAGCTTTGCGCCGCGACGGACCACTACATCTGGGAAATGCTGCGCAAGCGCGGAGTGCCCGAGTCTCACATCACAGGCTCCGCGGACAACAAGGACAAATGGCTCAAGCTCTGTTCCGTCTTCCCGGAGTTCGCGGGTAACCCGGCATACGAATGGATACATCTGGACCTGCGGCGTTATCTCGGGATAGACGATCTGATCTGCCCGGAGAACGGACAGAAGATATGGGATGCGGGGATCGAGGTCCTGAAGAAGGAGGGGAAAAAGCCTCTCGGCCTGCTGAAGAAGATGAACGTCGAGACCATGTGCTCAACCGACGATCCGGCGGACGACCTCAGGCACCACGAGGCGCTGAACCACAGGCTTGGAAAGCTCTTCGTCCGCCCCACGTGGCGCCCGGACAGGATAATGAACATTCTTGCGGACGACTGGTTCGACGCGGTCGCCAGGCTGGAAAAAAGATTCTCGGCAGAGATAGTCTCCGCCGACGATCTTGTCGCGGTGCTGCGGAAATCGCACGACTTTTTCGCCGAGCATGGCTGCGTCTCCAGCGACCATGGCGTGGATATTCCGCCGACCGGGACCGGCGACAAGGCACTTGCGGACAAAATCTTCAGGATGGCGAAGACTGGAGTCAGGCCGAACCCCGCCGAGGCCCAGTGCTACAAGGACTGGATATTCGGGGAGTTCGCCCGCCTCGACTCCGAGAAGGACTGGGTCTTCCAGATTCACATTGGGGCGGTCAGAGACGTGAGACAATATCTTTTCAAGCAGATCGGGCGGGACTCCGGCGGAGACGTGTCCAATCATTTCATGGACATCCAGCCTCCTCTGGTGAAGCTGCTCAACAGGTTCGACGACCGGCTGAAGGTGGTTCTCTACTGTCTGGATCCCGGGCACCAGGCCACGCTTGCCACCGTGGCGATGGCGTTCGGCCAGAAGGTCAGGCTCGGCTCGGCATGGTGGCTCTGCGACACGCCGGTCGGGATGAGAAGGCAGCTTGAGTACATATGCAGCGTGGATCTTCTTGCGAATTTCGCAGGGATGGTCTCCGATTCGAGGAAGCTGCTGTCCTACGGATCGCGTTTCGAGATGTTCAGGAGGGTTCTGTCCGATGTTCTCGGGGGCATGGTGGAGCTGGGACAGATGCCGTCGGGCGTCGCGGTGATGCTTGCAGAGAGGATATGCTATTCGGAGACGAAAAGATTCTTCCTGCTCTGATTGTTTTTTTTAATGCACAAGCTATCATATTGCAAACCAACAAACGGGAGCGTGGAGAAGATGAAGAAGATCATTGCGCTGGCAGTCCCGGCGATTGCCCTGGGGCTTCTGGCCGGATGCGAGGACAAAGCCGCCGAGGAGGCGCAGAACCAGAAGATCGAGCAGGCAATCAGCGAGAGCATGAGACTGAGCTCGGAGATACAGGATCTCAAGAGGGAGAATGCAGAGCTTGCCGACAAGATGTCCAAGATAGCCGTCTATCTCAAGAAGAAGGAGATGGAAGCTGCTGCGAAAGCCGCCCCCAAGACTACGAAGAGCTCGACGCAGCAGAAGACCGGGACAAAGACATCCGTCCCCGCGAAGAGACCCTGATCGCAGGATGAAGCTTTTCAGGGAAGAGATAAGGAAGCTTCAGAAAGTCAAGGTCAAACCCGATCCTCCGAGAGACTTGCTCAAGTTCTGGAGCCGGGCGGGAGAAAAAATCCGCGGTCTTCCTCTCGACATCGAGAGAAGAAGGGTGGACTTTCCCCTAGACAAGATGTCGGTCTTCGACATTTCCTTCTCCGCGATTGACGGCACCCGGATAAAAGGCAAGCTCATCCTGCCCCCCGAGGCGCGGAGCGGAAAGCAGCCAGTCATCATACACTACCACGGGGCGGGAGGGGGGAGCGCCCCTGCGGATTGTTATTCGAGCTGGATCCTTCTCGGCGCGGCAGTGCTCGCAATCGACTTCAGAAACCAGAGCGGCATGACCGGCTCTGCCTCCGGTTTTGGAGAAGGTCCGTCGTGCATATTCGGCATGGGCATAATGGACAAGGAGCGCTGCGGCATATACAATCTTTACACCGACGCCATGCGCGCGGTGGAGGCCGCGAAGGCGACACCGGAGATAGACTCCGCCAGGATCGGGGTTACCGGCGGCAGCCAGGGTGGCGGCGTTGCCCTTGCCGTGGCGGCGCTAAGCAGCGATGTCAAGTTGTGCATGGCGGATGTCCCGTCCTCATGCTGGTTCGAGAAAAGGCTTTTTGACAAGAGCGGCGGCGTTGCAGATCTCTCCAATTTCGTCAAGAACCGTCCGGAGACGCTGGAACGGATATTGGACAACCTTGGATATTTCGACAATGTCAATCTGGCACCGCAGATCAATTGTCCCGTCCTGGTAAGCTGCGGCCTGCGTGACCCAGTATGTCCGCCTGAGAACGTCTATGCCGCCTACAACAACATCAGGTCGGAAAAGCACATCCACCCATATTTGTTCGCCCAGCACGAGGGCGGCGGCGCGCTCCACGGGCGGATCAAACTGGAATTCTTCAAGAAGAAGCTGATGAAATGAAAAAGGCGCAAAAAAAACTTGCCTTGTCCAAGGCGGAAACCGTCGAGGACATGCTCGGCGTGATGAAGACGCTGCGCTCGAAGAAGGGATGTCCATGGGACAGGGAGCAGACGCACCAGAGCCTGAAGAAGTATCTGATCGAGGAGTGCGCCGAGTTCCTCGACGCGGTGGACGACCATGACGACGAGGGGATGAAGGAGGAGATAGGCGATGTGCTCCTGCACGTCATATTCCACAGCCAGATAGCGTCAGAGAGAGGGGCGTTCACCTTCTACGACGTGGTTGACGGTCTTTGCCGGAAGCTGCGCCGGCGCCATCCTCACGTCTTCGGCGACAGCAGGAGAAAGGCAGGGTCCTCCGGAGAGGTCCTCAAGATATGGAACGACGTGAAGAAGACCGAGGGCAAGATGGAGAAGTCCGCTGTGGCCGGTCCTCGTCATTTCCCAGCTTTGTTCAGGGCCGAGGAGGTGCAGAAAAAAGCCGCGAAACTGGGCTTTGATTGGAGCACTTCGTCGCAGATATTGGAAAAAATCAGGGAGGAGCTGGCCGAGCTCGGCAGAGCGCTCAAGAGCGGGAGGAGGGACCACATCGAGGACGAAATGGGCGACATGCTCTTCTCGGTGGTGAATCTTGTCCGCTTCATGAAGGGCAGGAGCTCGGAGGAAATACTCGCGGCGACCACGGAGAAATTCCAGAGGCGCTTTGCTTTCATCGAGAAGGAGCTCGCCAAGAGAGGAAGGACACCGGGGGACAGCGAGGTGGCCGAGATGGAGAAGCTCTGGCGCAAGGCGAAGAGAAGCGAAAGAGCCGTGAAGAAAAAAGGTTGAGCCAGTTGCAAAATTGCCGAAGGTATTCGGCAATTTTGCAATTGCCTCGATAAAAACATGGGAGAGTCATCACATGCCTTCTATACATCCGACGGCGATAGTTGACAAGAATGCGAAAATCGCGGACGGCGTCAGGATCGGGCCCTACTGCGTGGTGGGCGGGGACGTGGAGATCGGCGACGGCTGCGAACTCGTCTCCCACTGCAATATCTCTGGCTTCACCAGCATTGGAGCGGGGAACAGGTTCTTCCCCTTCGTGTCCATAGGGACCGAGCCGCAGGACTACGGCTTCAAGGGCTCCAAATCCTTCGTAAGGATCGGGGACGGGAACGTCTTCAGGGAGGGATTCACCATGAATCCCGGGACGAAGGAGGGCAGCGAGACCGTGGTCGGGAGCAACTGCTACTTCATGATGAACTCGCACGTCGCCCACAACTGCAAGGTCGGCAGCAGGGTCATAATGGTCAATTGCGCCGGATTGTCCGGCTATGTCGAGGTGGGGGATAATGCCATCCTCTCGGGGTTGTCCGGCGTGCATCAGTTCTGCCGGATCGGCAGGTTCGCGATGCTCAGCGGAGGAAGCACCATCTCGATGGATCTGCCCCCGTTCATGATAGCCAGCGGCAGGAACGCGATCGTCGCCGGAGTGAATCTGATAGGCCTCAAGAGAAACGGCTTCTCGAAGGAGGCGATCAAAGCGGTTGTGGCCCTCTACAAGATATTTTTCAGGGAAGGTCTCAACACGACGAACGCCCTCGGCAAGGCGGAGAAGGAGCTGCCTCCGCTCCCGGAGGTCGTGGAGTTTCTTGACTTCGTCCGGGCCAGCAAGAGGGGAATACTCAACAGGCGGAACGAGGGAAGGTGAGGGGAGAGGGTGCCCGGAGAGAAAAAACCTTCAAAAAGAGGAGATGCAGCAAAGCCCCGCAGATCTTCGTCTGTGATACACTTCAAGGAGCCGTGCGTCTCCGCGAAATTCTTCTACAGGCTCCACCCCTTCGCCGTCGAGAGGGTGGTGATTTCCGAATCCAGGTCTTTCCACAATCCGCGCGACAAGGCGCGCCCCTCCTCCGCCGTCCCCGGATTGGCGAAGCTCGCGGAGGCGATGGAGTCCTGTCTGAAAGGCGAAATCAAGAGGATGCCGCTGGCTGGCCTCGACTTGTCGCGCCTGACTCCATTCGGGAGGAGAATCCTGATGGCGCTGAGAAAGACGGGGAGGGGGCAGACAATCTCCTACGGGGAGCTTGCGAAAATCGCAGGCCATCCTGGCGCGGCCCGTGCCGCCGGAGCTGTCCTGGCGAAGAACCCGTTCCCGATATTCTTCCCATGCCACAGGGTCGTCAGAGCCGACGGCGGAATAGGCGGATTCTCCGCCGGAGGTGGAGTCGGGCTCAAAAAAAAGCTGATCATGTCCGAGAGAATCTGGCATGGCGGCCAATTGCCAGATAAAGCCGAGCCGATTTCAAAATTGCCGACGGAACGCCCCGATACGTCCTGATGCCCTATCGGGATCGGGATTTCGCAACGGGTGCATTTCCTAAAAGTTGACATTTAT
>DYMC01000303.1 GCA_020721745.1 Lentisphaera sp.
GAAAAACAAGGATTTCCGCTAAAATGACAGGCGATTTTCGCAGTTAAAAAGGTAGGGATTCTCCGAAGGAGAACTGCTGTCGTCCGGAATCGGCGCGATGCGGCGATCGCGCCCTACCAACAACGGAATCGGCGCGATGCCCCGATATCATTAGAATCGGGGTAAACTCTGATCGCGCCCTACAAAAGACTGGACCGGCTCTCTCGGCGAGAGAGCCCTACCTTTTGCGGCGCATTGCTGCGGATGCGCCCTGGAAAAAAACTTTGTGTTATGGAGAATATTTATGAGAATCAGCTGGAAGGTATGGGGAATTATTTTGTCGGTTTGCGTTTTTGTGTCCGCGACTTCGGTTTTTGCCGAGACGGATATATTTGCTGAAAAAACCGATGGCGATGGCGAGGGCGCAAATAGCGCAACTATTGCAAAAGAATTTTTCTTTCATTACGAGGCGAAGGAAGCTGTCTCGAAGGAGGAATTGGAG
This sequence comes from Lentisphaera sp., assembly GCA_020721745.1. Lineage (GTDB taxonomy): Bacteria > Verrucomicrobiota > Lentisphaeria > Victivallales > GWF2-50-93 > DYMC01. Next base: position 482 of record DYMC01000303.1, read on the forward strand.
AAGTCCCGCGGTGTGATGGTTGGCGGGGATATCCCATTGACCGTCCAGGTGCGGAAGGCGGAAGAGTTTCCTGTTTTATTGCATCCGGGACAGCGTGCGGCGGTTTTTGTGGAATTGCCGAGCGGCTTCAAGGAGCAACTGATTTTCACCTGTTCGCCTCAAGCTCGCAGACTTAACGTGCAGGGCAGGAATCGTCTTGAGGTTTTGTTCAACAAGGCAGTGATATTTCGGGAAGAGCTTGATCATCTTGGGATGCCGATGTGTTTTGTCTCGGCGTCGTCAGTTGAGCCTGGATCAAATATTCTCGAGATTCGCAACACCGGCGGCAATCCGCTGTCGTTTTTTTCTCTTGGATTGAGGAAGTTTTCTTTTTCTACGCCCGCTGTCGCTGGCGATTCTAATTTGGCGGACACGATACCGTTGCGGGTCAGGAGCATTATGGAGCTTGGAATCAGCAGAGGCCATGAGTTCAATCAGCGATGGAGGTCGGCGAATCAGTTTTCGCTTGCCATGATTGTGTATTTTCTGGGCGGCGGTCAGCCTTTTGTTTTTGATAAATTCATTCATGCTCCTGAATTTTTCGATCCTCTGACCGGCAGGCCTGTCGAGACCTGGTTTGCGGCGCTGCGGCTGCGCGGAATCTTCGGAGAGGGGGCAAAGCGTTTGCCGTGCAATCTTGTGCTTTCGGGCGGGGAATCATATCTTGGCGAGTATCCGGAGGCGCATATTGCGGTCTCAAACACGGACGGGATAGTTACTTTTCAATGTTCGGCGCTTTATGGTCATAGCGGGCAGGAAGCGGAATTACTATTGCCTGTGGATTGGGATGGCGAGACAGTTGTAACGCGTATCTCTGGTATCTTGCCGAAAGATTTCGCCGATGAATACAGAAATCTTTCCGAAATTACGACAGAAGAGAGCCGTGTCAATATCGTCGGCGGGGAATATCGGACAAAACTTCGTCTTTCACCATCGCTCACATTGCGTCTGC
>DYMC01000304.1 GCA_020721745.1 Lentisphaera sp.
TGCGGGTGAAGGACGCCGAGAATTTCATCGGGAGGCTTATGTGATGAGCATCACCCGCATATCGCGTCTGCGGGACTGCGGTATCTTCCGGGATTTCGCGTGGCCGGAAGAGTTGCCGGACTTCGGACGGTACAACCTCATCTACGGCTGGAATGGAACCGGCAAGACGACACTGAGCCGGATACTGCGCTGCCTAGAGAACCGGACGGCACCAGAAGGCGAAGTCAAGGTCGTGCTTGACGAGCGAGATGTACGGGGGAATGACTTCCCGAACGTTCAGGTGCCGGCGCGGGTGTTCAACCGGGAGTTCATCGCGGAGAACGTATTCCCTGTGGGTGGCGGGGTCCTGCCGCCGGTCTTCGTGGTGGGAGCGGAAAGCGTCAAGAAGCAGAAGGACATAGAATGCCTCAAGGACGACCGCGCTACGGCGCAATCGAAGCTGGACTCCGTGCGCTCCACGAAGCAGACAGCCGAGAGGGACTTCGACCAGTTCTGTGTCGACCGCGCCCGGGTCATCAAGGAAAAACTCCGCTCCAGCGGCCACAACCCGTACAACTACTACAACAAGTCCGATTTCCAGCGCGACGCACGGAAGATGGACACGGAAGGCGGCGGCGCTGCCCATCGCCTCGGTGACGCGGAGCGCGAAAGTCTGTTCACGCAACTTTGGACAGCTCCGAAGTCCCGGGTACCTGAGGTGCAATACACACTACCGGACTTCAAGGGGATCATCGCGAACCTGTCGGAACTCCTCACGACCACCGTCGTTTCTGCGGCGCTTGAACACTTGAAGCGTGATTCCACGGTCGCGGAATGGACGCGGCAAGGTCTGAAGTTACACCGAGATCGGAAGGCGGAACGCTGCCTGTTCTGTGAACAGCCATTGCCACCGGATCGGTTGCGTGCTTTAGAGGCGCATTTCAGCGCTCAGTATGAGCAGTTCATGCAACGCTTGGACCGGTCGATCGAGGAGCTGCAGGGAGCGTCCAAGGCGGCTGCTGAACTCCGACTGCCGAACAAGGCAGAGCTTTACGACGACCTCGGACCGGAGTTTCAGACTGCCGAAACCGGGCTAAGGGAAGCCCTGGAGGCAGCTCGGCGCTTTCTCGATGCCGCAGCGCAAGCGGTGACGGACAAGAAACGTCGGGCTTTTGAGCCCGTCGAGTTCGAGCTTCAGGCACCGCCGGTGGACGCCGATGCGGTCGAGAAGCTGAACGCGGTTATCCGCAAGCACAACCAAGCCTGCGATGACTTCCAGAGTCGCGTCGATTCCGCCCGCAAACGGCTGGCCCTTGACATGATCGCAGAGGCACTGGCGGAGTTCGTTAGGCTCAGGGACGCTGGACAGAAAGCTAAGAAGGATGTGGAAGCGGCCGAGCGTGAGGTTCAGGACCTGGATGGAAAAATCGCGCAGTTGGAACGGGAGATCGTCGAGCACCGTCAGCCAGCCGAAGAGATCAACGAAGACC
>DYMC01000090.1 GCA_020721745.1 Lentisphaera sp.
CCAAAAGGTTGACGGATCAAAAAATATAACAACTTAATTATCATAAACTTAAGTAAAAAAGCGATTTTCAACTGCTTTTTCTAGGATGAATGGTCTTATGAATAATATATTGAAACGTTGCATCTTTTTCCTGGTGGCTCTGGTTGCCTTTACTGCACCTTTCTGCGTTCATGCCGATAATTTCAGCCGGACGGTCCAGAAGTATCGCAACTTCCTAAATATCCCCACGGAAGGACCTTTTCTTCCCATATACATGCTTATAGGGGTGATACTTGTCCTGCTCTCTTTTTTCAAGCCGAAGGCGGCCATTTGCGTCATGCTCCTTTTCATAATGGTTTCGACGGATATACAGCTCGACAATAATGCGAATTCCGAAAGGGGGGTCACCGTCCGTATGGAGGACATCATCCTTCTACTTGTATCCGGTGGCTGGTTATTGAACAGGGCTAAAAACAGGTCTTTATCCATTGTCAAGGATGTGCTCATAAACAAGGGCATTATAGTTATGTCAGTGGCCATGCTGATTTCAACACTTTTGGGTTTTTTCCAAGGGACTGTTCCAATGTCAAGGGGGATACTTTTTACGCTCAAAAGGCTCGAATATTTTTGGATATTTTTCATGGTCTTGCACATAATTGATACAGGAAAAGAGGCCGCTGGAATTCTAAAATTAGTCCTTGGGGTCTCCGTTTTTGTTGCATGTTTTGGTATAATCCAGTCAATTCTGTTTCCGGTTTCCGCTCTCTCCGGAGGTGGAGCAACTGCAATGGCTGGTTTTGGCCGTGCAAACACGCTTGCAAGTTTCTATCTGATAATGACAGGGATATTTCTTGGGATGCTCGTTTACATCGAGGATCGCAGAAAATCAATTTACTTCCTTGTCCTGCTGGCGATATTGCTATTGGCCATAGTCCTTACGAAGTCCAGAGGTGCCTATGTGAGCCTTCCTCCAATGTTCATTGCCGCATATTTCATCTGCAGGCGCACCAAGCTGCTCTTTTTCACAATTAGCGGTCTGGCTGTGATCGGATTGTTCTATCTCAGCACTTTCTTGACAGGGGACAAGCAGATTCTTGCAAAAACACATCATGAGGACATCAAGGGCCAGTTTGTTTCAATAGGGGCTGTTGCGACGAAGGGGCCGGAAGCGGATAGTTCCTTTAATGCACGCTATCTCGCCTGGAAGCAAGGGGGTCCTGATATAATGAAGTATCCAATTTTTGGTCATGGAGTTGGCGCCATGAAACTCGGTTTTTTTGATAATCAATATGTCCACGAGCTTTACGATACTGGTATCGTAGGCCTGCTCTCTCTTTTATATATGAACTTTGTTATTTTCATAGCTCTACTCAACTTTTTCAAATACACAAATGAATCATTCTCTCGCGGTCTGGCAATGGGACTTATAGCAGCACAGGCTGGAATGCTAGTCCACGGGATGAGCATAACAAACTTCTACACGATTCTCAACATGGAGGCTTTCTGGCTCATACTCGCCCTTGCAATGGCTCTATACCACAGCGAAAAACGAGAGAGGATGGCCTCGCCGCAAGCTGTGGGGCAGGATGCTTGATGCAGGTAGCACACATACAGAATGAGGTAATTGCAAAATTGCCTTTTTAAGGGAACGCCAGCCTCATGGCTGGCTCTTAAGCCGGTCATAAGACCGGCGTTCCGTCGCAATTTTACAATTACCTCAGGATATTTACTCGCCGGACACAGAGCCGGCGGGCTTGCTCGCCACTCTCCGCAGGAGAGCCGGCGAGTTTGCCCGCACGCCGATGGCGCGTTAGGGAACGGATGGTAAATATTCACTGAACTCCTACAACGGATGAACGATTTAACCACTAAGCTGTAAACGTTTCAAGATGTTTTTCGTCATGAGCAACTCAAGTTGACATCCATAAATATGCATGTATAATAGGAGACAGACTCCAGAAATACATGGAACCATGGATGATCTCAAGCTCGAAAAGCTATTTGTGATATATCCCGGAAGCAAATCGTATTACTTGGATAAAAACATATCTGTGCTTCCGCTCAAGGAATGCATGCTCGAAGTTCAAGACATGAAACTATAATCACGGGTTTTCAGTTTCGAATTTCCAGTTACAAGTTACAAATTACAAGTTACAAGCATCGAGTTTCAAGTATGAACATCTCAGTCATAATACCATCTTTCGACGGATGCAGGAAGGGCAATGTGGAGCGCCTCAAGGAGCAGTTGCGCCGTCAGACGCTTCCGCCCTCGGAGATAATCACTGTGGTTGGTGTTTCCCCAAACGGCAGGACAAGGAACGTTGGTGTCGAAAAAGCCTCAGGCGACTATTATGTCTTCATTGACGACGATGTGACACTCGGTGGCGACGATGTGATGGAGAAGCTCATGGGGCCTTTCCTGGAGAGAAAGGATGTCGGGATGACAGGCCCCTCGCAACTGATTCCGGATGACTCCAACGACTTCCAGAAAAAAGCGGCCCGGCAGATTCCCCGCTCGATCTTCCCGGTCCAGGAGGAGCTTGTTGACAGCGACATGGTGAGCCACATGTGTCTTGCGATGCCAGCGAAGCTCTTCAAGGATGTTGGCTGGGAGAACCCGGGAATCATATCAGGCACCGATCCGGATTTGAGACATCGGGTGCGCATGGCCGGATATCGTGTTTGTGTGGTTCCCGACTGCTGGGCTTATCATCCGATGCCTGGCACGTTCGGGGCTATGGTCAAACTAGCCTTTGCGAAGGGAAGGAATTCGGGGATAACCCGAAGAACCCATCCGGAACTCGTCCTCGAACTTGATTCGGGATGGAATAGGGAGTTCACCCCGAAAAGGAGCCTGCCGTTCAGAATTGTAAGGACGTTCCTGAATGTTACCAAGTCTCTCCTGAGCCTTGAATTCATCTATGCGTCATACATGATCGCCTATTCGCTCGGGTTCGCGATGGCCTTTTTTAGGCCATCCCCCGCGGGAGATGCGTGATACGGGAGACTTGGAGCTTTCATGATTCGCTTGCTGATCTTTTCGATTTTTTCTGGCGTGGTGCTATGGTTTTTGAACTGGAGTGGTCCGTCGGTATCCCCCGATTCAGTTCTCTATCTGGATTTAGCCAGGAACTTGTCGGAAGGCAATGGATTCACCACTCTTCTCGACGATAGCGATTCTATCAGCCTTTCTCCTCCATTGTATCCATTTTTCCTCTCAATCTTTCTTCGCAGCGGAGTTGCACCTCTTCCTGCCGCAAAATTACTGAATGCATTGCTTTTCTCAGCTTCAACATTCTTCCTGGGGTTGACATTGCTTCGTATCCATGGAGGGGATAGCCTGCTCGCCTATCCGAATCTGCTGGTCTTCATGTTGCCTATTGCAACGCTTGTCTGCTTCTCCAGCGTATGGACCGAGCCTCTATTCATCTTCCTGATGATTTCGAGCATTTACTTCCTGTCTTGTTTCATTGGAAACGGGAAACTATTTCATTTTTTCCTTGCAGCAATTCTCGCGTCTGGGGCAAGCCTTTGCAGATATGCCGGAGCGAGTCTAATAGCAGCTTGTGCATTTTCCGTCTTGCTTCTCCCCGATTCTCCGATTTCTTCCAGGATGAGGCTGGCTTCCAGATTCTTCCTTGGGGCGATTTTGATTCCATGCCTCTGGATTTCCCGGGCGATTCAAATCTCCGGGTTCCACAGGAGCATCCATCTGGGGTTCCATCTTCCATCTTCATCTCATTTCCGGGGATTGGCCAGGGCATTGCTGGGGTTCGTTCTTCCAGAGAAAATGCTGGAAATCGTCAGGGATCAAGCAGCCATCCAGATTCTGGCTTTGCTTCTGGCGGCGATCGCTATTCTGGCGGCATGCCATTTCCTTTTCAAGAGGTTCGATCCATGGGAGTCCTTTGCAAAGATGGGGGCGGGATGCAAGGCATACGCTGTTTTTGCGGTCTCATATGCCATGTTCATCCTTCTGTCAATAAGCATTTTCGACTTCAGCACGCCGATGGATATGCGCATGATCTCTCCTCTGATCCCCGCCTTTACGGTATTTCTTCCCAGATATCTGATGTCTCTCCGGGAAAGGAGGGAGGCCACTCCGCCCGTCGGAGCCAGAAAGCTTGTTCTCGCGTTCTCTTTATTTCTGCTGGTCAATGCAGTGTTGTGGGTTCTGGATTTCTCCCGGAACGGAGCCGGATATTCTTCTTGGAAGTGGTGCACGTCGGGGCTGGTCGAGTTTGCAAGGGGGTATCCCGGCATCATCTACAGCAACGACAGGGATGCGATATACTTTCTGACGGGCAGGCTCGTAAAATCAATTCCAAACATCAAGTCGCGCTATCACAGAGGGGAAAATCAATCGTTCCACGGGGAATTTGAAGAAATGAAATTCGATTTGCTTGACAATGGCGGCCTGATCGTCTATTTCAATTCCATTTCAGGCCGGGAAACTCCAAGCCAGCCCCAGTTGAAGAGGGAAGTCCCGCCTCGCGAGATCATCGAATTCCCCGAAGGAGCCGCTCTTGCATATTGATTGGAAAAGCGCCCTGATGGTGTTATCTTGAGGGAGGAGCTCAGTGAATATTTACTCATCCCGAGGGATGGAAGGATGGTGCTTGCTTGACGGTTGTCCCCAAAATGAAAGTCGGCTGGATAGAGACTGGCGGAGAACTCTATGGCGGGCATATATACAACTCCATGGCGAGAGAGTCCCTCGCTGGAGCCTGCGACGTGGAGCATGTCTCCATTGGAAGCCGTTTCTTGCCGGGCTTCCCGGGGAACGCCGAGATATTTTTAAGGCTCCTGACGCTTTCTGGATCGAAGGATATATGGATCAGGGAGATACCGGCGCTTTTCAGCATGGGGCTCGACCGCAGCAGAGGAAAGAACATCGCGTTGATTCATCACGATGATTTCTCCGGATATTCTTCATTCAAAAGGATGGCTTTGGATCTGCTTTGGCGGAGAGGGCGGAGGAATCTCTCGCGATGTGATTGGGTCGTAACTGTCTCGAAGTTTTGGCGGGACCGCTATATGGCCCAGGGCCTAGCTAATGTCAGGATTATCTACAATGCATTCAAGCTTGACGACTACGAGATTTCCCAGGAGGAAGCCGAACGGTTCAAACAGCTTAACGGTCTGGATGGCAGGCCAATAGTCTATCTTGGGAACTGCCAAAGGGCAAAAGGGGTGATGGAGGCATACGAGGCATTGAAGGATCTCGAACTCAATCTGGTGACTTCAGGCTACAGGAGCGTAAGGACACCGGCACGGAATCTCCAGCTCGCATATGGCGATTACCTTAAACTGCTCAAGGCATCGTCCATTGTTCTGACGATGTCCCGATTTGACGAGGGATGGTGCCGGACCGCCCATGAGGCGATGCTGGTTAAAACGCCCGTAATTGGCTCCGGACGTGGCGGGATGAGGGAGCTTCTGGAGGGAGGAGGGCAGTTGTTGTGCGAGAACGTCAAGGAATTGAAGGGAAAAGTCAGCGAACTCCTGTCTTCGCGGGCTAAAGCGGAGGATATGGCTGAATCAGGAAGGAAGTTTGCCGAGAGCTTTACCTTGGAACGATTCAAATCCGCCTGGATTGATACTGTCGAATCGTTGTCTTCATGAATTACGATGAGCATGTCAGATAATAGAGCCAATTGCAAAACTCATTTGACGGGCATGCCCCGAGACCCTTTGGGCTCGGGATCTCACGACAAGCATGCCCCTCCATCCTCCACAGGAGGATAAAAATGGAGGGACGCGCCCCGATGCCCTATCGGGATCGGGATCACGAGACTTGCGCGTCCAGGGTTGTGCAATTGGCTCAAAAGGAGATTGAATTGATGACTGGAAAATTTGTAGCGCTGGACGTGGGCAACTGCTGCATATCGGTGAGCAACGACGAATGCCTCAGGAGATTGGGGCTGGAAAGCATCGGGCAGGTTCCGCAGGATTTCCTGCAGACCTGTGCGATGCTGGAGTGCGGCATGATCTCAACCCGGGACTGGCTCTGCGAATTTCGCAAGGCGACCGGGGAGCGCTTCTCCGAGAGAGAGCTTGTGGATGCCTGGAACTCGATAATCGGCGAGGAGATTCCGGGCATGGCCGAGGCTCTGAAGGAAATCACCTCCAAGGGGACGCGCGTCATCTTCCTCTCCGACACTTCGGAGATGCACATCAAGTATGCGATACTCAAGATGTCGCTGGCTGTATATGTGAGCGGCGCCGTCTATAGCTACGAGGTCGGGGCGAGAAAACCATCGGAGAAGATATTCCGCGCATTCGAGGAGAAATACGCCAGACCAATACTCTACGCCGACGACAAGCCGGAGAACATCGCCGCCGCATCCGCCCTCGGCTGGAACGCCCATCTCTTCAGGGATTCCCACGGATTCATGGAGGCGTTCAGGGCCGTCGAGGGCTGAAGCGGGGTAAATATTCACTGAAATGACGGGGGGCAGTGAATATTTACCGTTCAGCCGTCCTGCAACCGCTCGACTATGCCTGCATCGCCTTCGCTGCGTCAAAACGCCTGAACATCCAAAATTTCTCACATTATTCCATCCGGCGTTGATTCCGTGGTTTGGAAAAGTATGTTGGGCATTCCTGCCCGACAATGTTTTTCGGTTGGCGGCCAGGAATGGCCGCCCTACTTCTTTGTTTCTTGGCGGCCGGGAACGACCGCCCTACTTCTTGTGCGCGTGCCCCGAGTATGTTGCCTGCCTTTTATCTGGTGTCGTCGCCACATATTCGCGCTCTGTGTTTATTTCTACAGGGCTCAGCATTATATTTTCGAAGTGCCCCAGGAATGTCGTCTCAGCGATCCAGAGCCCCCTGAGCCTTATATCAAGCTTTTTTCTGATAAGCTGCGAGAGGAACGTCAGGTATATGTGTCCGAAAATGCCGGCATTCCTTGTTCGCATCTGTCCTGGAAGTCAACAGAATAATGCGTATGGAAGTCTCCCATCTGCGGTGGAGCCTTCGGATTTTTCCCGCTCCTTCACTGCAATGCGTATTTGTTTGCGATGCTTATTCCGCTCAGTATCGAGCCGCTTATGCCGAGGAATCCCTGGTCGGTTCCGCATATGAATAGATTCTCTACCGGAGTCAGGCCGTCCTTCAGCTTGGCCGGGCTTCCATAGATCGCCCCGTTCGCGTGTCCGCTCCATCGCAGAATGGTCCTCGGCGTGAAGACATCGCTGAAGAAGATGTCTTCTTGTCGGATTTTCAATCCGCTCAGTCCTGCGATTTTCGCAAAGGCCTCTTCACGGAATTCCTCCTTGAGCTTCTTGTATTCCTCCTCCGGCGCATCGAGCCAGAATTCGTGGTTTGCAAGAGCCGTGAGGCGGAGGAAAACGTGTTTTGGCTTTTGCCCGTCGGCGTATTTGAAATTGTCCGGACAGCAGAAGACTCCGCTCGATGTGCTGAACGCCTTGCCGGGTCTTCTGTATTCGAGCGTATCGGCATCGTTGAAGAACATGCATGCATTCCTGTAGCCGGCGATCTCGAATCCCTCCTTCATGCAGAATATCGCCTCGACAAAGGACATCTGTCCATCGCGGGCGGGGACTTCGATGGGCGACTCGCAGAGTCGCGCCGTCTCGTTCGCCCCGGCGCAGGAGATTATCCTCTCCGTTTCGACCGCGGATCCGTCGGACAGTGCAATCCGCAGCGTTTTCCCCTCTCTAGTTATCTTGCCGGCGGCGCATTTCCTGCGAATTTCGCAGGATGCCTCCTCGATCTTCTGTTCGAGAATTCCGATGATCGCGCGTATGCCGGCGGCGGGGCGGCAGAATCCCTCCATGAAGATGCTGCGGAACATGATGACGAACTGCGACAGCTCCATGTCCTCTTCGCATGCATTCCCGTAGAACATGAGAGGCAGAAGGATGCTGTCCTCGAGGAGTCTGTCGGAAATGAATTCCCTGATCTTGCCCCTTGCGGAGAGACCGTTTCCAGCCGAGAGGGAGAAGGCGTCGAATTCCCGGATGAAGCTGCAGAGGGCGTCGAAACCTGGCGCGGAAGCGGGGAAGAGCGCCTTGAATTTGGCCGCCGTCACGCAAAAGTCGTTGTCGAAGACCAGCGAGGCTCCCGGAAATCTGATCTCGGACTGTATCTGCTCTATAAGCCCAAGATCATCGTAGGGGATGCGCAACTGCCTGAGCAATTTGTTCAAGGGCAGGGACTTGTCCCCTGATTTGCGGGAGAAATTTGTCATGGCGTGAAGACCGCTGTCAATCTCGACCCCGTTTCTGTGGTAGAAGCTGTTGAGCCCGCCTAAATTGGCGTTCTTCTCCAGCAGGAGGACTTTCCGCCCGAAATGCGAGAGCCTAGCGGCGGCGGCCAGGCCTGAAAGTCCTCCTCCAATTATCACGCAGTCGTATTTCTCCATCGTCACGAAGCCTTGTTGTGGGTTGGTAAGAGTTCAGTAAACCCCGTCATTCTTGAGACGTTGCGAAGTTCACGTCTTTACTGAACTCGGACGTATACAAAATGCAAAAACAATGTTTTGATGATATAGCCTCTCTTGCTTCTTTTTCAAGATTGGCCGGACGCAAAACTGCCCCTGGAAGAAACGGACTGAGGGTGGCTGCTACCCACAGGAGCTTTTGCAATTGTCCCGCCATGGTTTAGATTATAGACGGAGTTATGAGGGTGGCAACATGCTTGACACAGTGAGATGGGTTGACGCGAATGGTGATGTGATCGCAGGGCTGGCGGAGAGAAGCGCCGACATGCTTCCCGGCAAGCTCAGGATCATTGACCAGACTCTTCTGCCCGGGAAACTCAAATACATTGAGACGGACGACCTTGGGAAGATATACGACAGCATCAAGCGTCTTGCCGTGAGGGGGGCTCCTGCGATTGGCTGCGCGGCGGCGCTAGGGCTTGCGGCGGTCATGGGCAGGTCGAGGAAACGCCGTGGCGAGGACTTCATCGCCGAGACGAGGAAGGCCGCCGACTATCTTGACTCCTCGAGGCCGACCGCCGTGAATCTCTCCTGGGCGCTGAAACGCTGCCGGACGAAGATCGAGATATCGGGGGAAAGCGATGTTGCCGCCTTGAAGATGATCCTGGTGCTCGAGGCCCTTTCCATACTCGACGAGGACATCAGGATGTGCAGGGCGATTGGCGAGAACGGAGCTTCGCTGATAAAGCCGGGGGCGGGAGTGCTGACCCACTGCAACGCCGGCGCACTGGCCACTGGCGACTTCGGAACGGCTCTGTCCCCGATCTATGTCGCGAAGGAGAAGGGGGTGGATATTACGGTCTATTCCGACGAGACCCGGCCATTGCTCCAGGGGGCGCGCCTGACCGCATGGGAACTCTCCCGGGCGCGCATACGTGTAGTGACGATCTGCGACAACATGGCGGCCCAGGTGATGAGGGAGGGGAAGATAGGCCTTGTGATAGTCGGCGCGGACCGCATTGCCGCCAACGGTGATACGGCGAACAAGATCGGCACGTATGGGGTTGCGATTCTCGCGAAGCACCACGGAATACCTTTTTATGTCGCCGCGCCATATTCGACGATAGACATGTCCATCTCCTCTGGTGCCGGGATACCGATAGAGCAGAGGTCTCCGGACGAGATCACGACATTCAACGGGAGGAGGATATCGCCGGAGAAAATCGAGGTCTACAACCCGGCATTCGATGTCACCCCGGCCGCACTGATATCGGGGATAATAACGGAGAAGGCCGT
>DYMC01000305.1 GCA_020721745.1 Lentisphaera sp.
GGGAAGCCGAAGGCTGGGAAGCCGAAGGCTGGGAAGCCGAAGGCTGCGGTCGGTCGGTCAGTCGGCGACCATAGAGCATGATGGGGATGAAAGAAAAGTTGTAGTTTATACAGTATTTTTTTTTTTTTTTATTAGAAATTCTAATTCTCTTAATTAGCTTTTCTAATCGACTCTAGCTCTCGACGCTGCTATCCGAGTCGCCGACCGACCGACCGACGAGCCATTCCCTCCGAGTGTAGTAGCCTACCGGCCTCTCTTCGTCCTCGTCACCTAGCCAACGGTGGGTGGTTATTGCGCTCCATCCAAGTTCGCGGAGCCGTTCCACGGCAACAACGCGTCGCAGCGTGACTCCACTCAGTCTGATGTCCCTTTTCTCGTTGTCAATTTGCTGAAAAAATGCGACTGGGTGGGTTGTGTCGCTAATCTGTCTAAACCAGACTATCGGCCTCACATTCTCGCAACAGTCAACAACTTCAACCGCTGCAACCCGACGGATAAGCCCGTCGCGTTTCCAGACAACGGTCTCGCCGGCTTCCAGCATCGCGCACACCGTCGCGACGGGCTGCATCAGCAGCCTAGCTGCTGCTTCGACCGCTTCGCGTAGCGTTTGTGCCGAAGCAACCCTACACATTCTCCCGACATCGCCGTCGGTTATCTCGAAGTCAGCCACATGCGCGACTAGCTTATCAACTTCGCTAGTTGTGTTCATGAATAAGAAAGTGGGCGGGCATGAAGCCCGCCCTTTGTCTCACAGATCGTATTTAGAACGGATTCGCACTCCGTCCGACTTGGGGATACGTCCCGCGTCTTCGAGCTTCTGCCGTAGGGCAGAAGCATTGGACAAGAGGTTCGCTTGCGAGAACGTCTCGTCATCAGGTAGAACCTGTTTCTCGACATGCCACTTGATCAACGAGCATATCGCCTCAGCGTTTTGTTGCTGTCTCCAGCATTGAGCTTTTTCCGCGATGCTGCGGATGGTATGTTTGAATATCTCTTTTGTCATAGATCTTCTCAGCCCCGATGGCTCCATGCCATCGGGCTTCATCCATATCCCCCATTGAATCATTAAGCCCGCGGGATCGATCCCGCGGGCTTACATCTCGACCTAGCGAATGAACGAACAGTTCCACGTGGGAAACTGCGGCTGGCTGTCGATGGAATAGATCCAGCCATCCCTCAAGAACCGCTCGGTCAGCTCGCGCGGCTCCAGCACGCGAGTGCCGAAGCCCGTCGCCGAGTCCAGCATCGATCCACGATTGACGAGTATGTATGTCCCTCTGCGCCGATCAATCTCCACGATGCCGGAAGGGAGCTGGTCGTAATGGATTATGTTTCGGCCAGCCCGAATCGCAGCATCGTGCTGCGATTGCGTATCGACGAAGGTAACTTCCACGTCGCTCTTGCAATGGTAGAAGAATCCTGGTCTGAATGTATTCATGATGTCAATGATCCG
>DYMC01000306.1 GCA_020721745.1 Lentisphaera sp.
TTCACACGCGAAGGGCATACGGCGATGGGACGGGGAGCAGGGCAAAGGCTCAGGAGGCGGAATGCTTCACCCGGCAAAACCACGCCGAAGCCCAAAACGCTCGGGGCGCAGCTCCGAACAAAGAGCATGTTTTTTAGGAGGTGGATAATGCGTCTACTAGCTGTATTGGCAGCCGTGGCCGCCGGGCTTGACGCCGCCGGTGTGTTAAATAGCCTGGATCAGGTCGCGCATGGGGTGCTAGCGTTCCTCATGGCGCTTCTGAGCGGGCGACGTTGACCAAGGATAAAGGGCCGGGTAGATATCACCCGGCCAAAGCAGCCTATAGCGTTACGACTGGTTCACTTTCGCCGAGAATGCCTTGAGCTGGGCTTCAAGGGTCACTCTGAATGCCTCCATGGCGGCTTCTTGAACTTCGGACCATCTTCCGATGTTGAAGCTGCTTTTGAGATGCTCAGAGCTTTGCTCAACTCTGGCTTTGTATTCGACGGTTTTGTTATTGTCATTAAGTGTCAGGCCAATTTCATAATCAGCCACCGCGTCATATGAATTGGGTCCAAGACCGAGCGTGAGAAGCCCAAGCCCAAGGGATTTGCCAAAGTTGTACGAGCGATAGGCCGGTGCCGGCGTGGGGCCATAGGTCAGGCTGGCTTGAATTTTCACGTCTGCCTTTGATCCTTCTTGCGCCAGTTGCCCGCCCGATGTGGTTACGACGCGCTCAAGGTACTTCTGGAAGAAGTCCAGTTGTTCATTGGTTTTGAGTTGCAAGCGAGCGTCTTCAAGGAGTACGCCTTTGTACATCTCGTTATCCTTCTCGCGCTCGACTGGGCGTACTTCAAGCTCATCTGTGCCTTCTTTTTTAACCTTCTGGAAATAGGCAACATCCAGCGCAACGCTTTTACCTTTCAAGGCGTGAATGGTGAAGGCCTGACGTTCCTGGACTTGGTCGTCCACTGTTTTTTGAGGCGCGTTACTGCATCCGCTCATCGCGGACATGGCCAGAATGAGTGCAGCCACGAGGGATTTTTTTCTAAACATGGGTATGTCCTATTTGGTGTCCAATCCTGAGGCTTGAAGCCTCGCTAATGCGCCCGGTCGTGGAGGTCAATCCGAGACTCGGGCTAGTGTCCTGATCGATAGATATCGAGTCAAGCGAGAGACCGGCGGTCGCGGTACACGGAGCACCGTGCATTTCTTCGCCAAACCCTTTCGGCACTGACCTTGCCGAAGCTGACCCAGCCCCAAAGGGGCGCAGCCGTCGCCGGGAGGCGATGGCTGGCTTTCAGAGCGCTTGCCGAAGCTGACCCAGCCGGGCATGGATGCCCCGGCCTAGTCCACGGACGGACGCTAAACCGTGTCGTGGGAAGGAAACTGTTGAAAATCAATGGCTTGCACCTTTCAACTAGCCTAGCTTCTTCGCCAAGTCTGATGCTTTCAGATGCGTGTATCGCCTGA
>DYMC01000091.1 GCA_020721745.1 Lentisphaera sp.
CACGTATGAAATCACGTGTTGCCATGCCCGCGAAATGAGTTTTGCAATTACCTCTTAAATATACACCTCCGCGGCACAAAAAAAAATTTTTGAAACATTTTTTGCATTTTTCTGTCAAGTATGTAGAATTCGGCTTTCCATTTGAAACAACAGTTCCGGAGAATCCAATGATCAGCGCAAAGAATCTGGACAAGAGCTTCGGAGGCATAAGAGCCGTGGACCACGTCTCCCTCTCGGTGGACAAGGGAGAGGTTCTGGGCTTCCTCGGCCCGAACGGCGCCGGGAAAACCACCACCATGCGCCTCCTCACCGGCTATCTCGAACCCGACGCCGGCGAAATCCGCATCGGCGGCGCCGACATGATCGAGCATCCCATGCTGGCAAAGGCTAAAATCGGATACCTGCCCGAGAACGCGCCAGTCTACAGGGATATGAACGTGAAGAGCTTCCTCCATTTTGTCGCGGGAGTCCGCGGGCTTGGTGGCAAAAAGGCCGGCGAGGCGATAGACCGCGCCGTCTCCGTCTGCCATCTCGAGAAGGTCTTCTACCAGAGCATAGACACTCTCTCCAAGGGCTATGTCCGCCGCACATCCTTCGCGCAGTCCATACTCCACGACCCGCCCGTGCTTGTGCTCGACGAACCCACCGATGGCCTCGACCCGAACCAGAAGTTCGATGTCAGGGAGATGATAAAGGAGATGGGAAGAGACAAGGCGATAATAATCTCCACGCACATCCTCGAGGAGGTGGATGCCTGCTGCACCAGGGTCCTGATAATATCCGAGGGCAGGATCGTCGCGAACGGAACCCCGTCGGAGCTGCGCTCCAGGTCCGCAGGCGCGAACTCCCTCGTCGTCTCGGTCGGAAAAGCTGCCTCGCAGGATTTCCGCACATCCATCGAGGCCTTCGAAGTCGTGGCGAAGGTCGCGGAGATGAGGTCTCCCATTCCCGATGCCGCTTCGTTCAGGATATTCCCATCCAAGGGACAGAGCCCCGCCAGGCTATGCACCGAGGTTGCGAGCTTCGCGAAAAACAAAAATCTCGAACTGCTGGAAATCAGGACCGACGATGGACGCCTCGAAGATGTCTTCAGGCAGATAACAAGCAACAAGGAGGCCGGACGATGAAAAGCTCCTTGAACAGGATATACCACATCTTCAAGAGGGAGACCGCAGGCTGCTTCGGCTCGCCGCTGGCATACGTCTTCATCATAATATTCCTGCTTCTCTCTTCCTTCTTCACTTTCAGGTTCGGCGCCTTCTTCCCGGCCAACGAGGCGGGCCTCGGAAACTGCTTCTTCCCGTTCCACCCCTGGCTCTATCTCCTTCTTGTCCCGGCCGCCGCAATGAGGCTCTGGGCCGAGGAGAACAGATCCGGGACAGTGGAACTGCTACTCACGATGCCGCTGCGCCCGTCGGAGGCGGTGCTCGCCAAGTTCCTCTCGGCATGGTTTGTGGTCGGGCTCTCGCTCGCCCTCACCTTCCCGCTGGCCCTGACGGTGCTCTACCTCGGCTCCCCCGACCTCGGCCTCATGCTGTCCGGATATATCGCCAGCCTCATGCTGTCCGGAGCCTTCCTATCCGTCGGCTGCTTCACGTCCGCATCGAACAGAAGCCAGGTGGTCAGCTTCATCATCTCCCTGGTCATCTGCCTTCTGCTCATACTCGCCGGACACCCGGCGGTGACCGACTATTTCACGGGCTGGGCTCCCGAATGGCTGGTCGCCATGCTCGCGAATATAAGCGTGATGCCGCACTATGAAAGCTTCAGGCGCGGCATCGTGGACCTGAGGGACGTATGCTATTTCGTTTCGGTGATGGCGTTCTTCCTCTGCGCGACAACAGTCATGCTCAACACCAAGAAAAACTGAGGAGGAAGCAAAATGCCTTCATCAAAAAAATTCCAGAGACAGATATTCTCCTACGCCGGACTCGCCCTGCTCCTCTGCGCGATCATCGCATTCAACGCGATAATCAGCCGCAGCTCGCTCAGGGCCGACCTCACAGAGGAAAAGCTATACACGCTCTCCGATGGGACCAAGGCCATCATATCGAAGCTCGACGCCCCGGTGACCCTCAGATTCTACCGGAGCAGAAGCGAAAACAGGATGCCAGTCCAGCTCGCCAGCTTCGCCGACAGGATAAGAAGCCTCCTAGGCGAATACGCCAAGCACGGAAATGGAAAGATAGTCCTCGACGAACTCGATCCAACCCCGGACTCCGACGCGGAGGACGCCGCCGCCATGGACAACGTGAGCGGACAACCCATGCCGAACGGGGAAAAGCTCTACCTGGGCCTCGCCGTAAACTTCCTCGACAAGACAGTCAGCATCCCCTTCTTCTTCCCCCACGAGGAGGCGACGGTCGAGTACAACATCACCAGCGCGATAAGCGAGGCGGTCGCCGGCGACGCGAAAAACAAGATCGGGATCCTCACCGAACTGCCATTGCTCGGAGGAAACCCTATGTCATACATGCGCAAAAACAAGCAGGACGCACCGTGGATCATAGCAGGAGAGCTCCAGAAGCGATTCGAGCTCGTCCCCATCTCCCCGAACGCGGACCAGATCCCGGCCGACATCAAGGCACTCGCCCTGATCCACCCGAAAAACCTCTCCGAGAAAACCCTCTTCGCAGTTGACCAGTATCTCATGCGCGGCGGGAAACTTCTCATCGCCCTCGACAGCTACTGCCTCACCGAATCGAGAAACTCGATGCAGGCAATGATGGGACAGCCGCCCCCCCCCGGATCCTCCAGCATCCCGAAGTTCCTCCACAACTGGAAGCTGGAATTCTCCGACACAAAAGTGGTCGCCGATGTCTCGAACGCCATGCGCGACATCAACAACCCGGAGGCGGGCATCTTCCCGACCGTCCTCGACATAAGGGACTTCGCCGGCGCCAGCTCCGACCCGGCGATATCCAACATCAAGCACCTGAACATGGTCTATTGCGGCGCATTCTCCGGCTCCCCGGCCGACGGCCTGAAAATCGAGAAGATCGTCCTTGCGTCCAACAACTCCGCCCTAGTGGACTCCTTCATGTCCGAAATGGGAGGATCACAGGTCATGCGCGACTTCAAGAAAGACATGACGGAAAAAATACTCATCGCAAAACTGAGCGGAAAGTTCAAGACCGCATTCCCGGACGGCCCGCCGGAGGAGAAAAAGGAAGCCGAAGGCAAGTCTCCGGAAGCGGAAAAAACAGAAAAGAAGACTGAAACCATCAAGGAGTCCCCCGAAACAGTCGTTGTCCTGCTTTCCGACGTGGACATGTTCGCCGACGAATTCTGCGTCCAGAAGCAGAACTTCCTGGGCTCCACCATAATACAGCCATTCAACGAAAACCTCCTCTTCCTGCAGAACATCATCGAACAGCTCTCCGGCGCTCCGGAGCTCCTCGCCATCAGAAGCAGGAAGATACGCGAAAGACCTTTCACCAGGATCGTTGAGAAGCTCAACGAGGCCCAGGAGAAATACCAGCAGGAGATACAGCGCCTCGAGAAGAGCCGCGAGGATGTCGAGGCCAGGATCAACGAGATACAGAGGGGAAAGACCGGCTCCCAGCAGTTCATACTCACCAGGGAGCAGAAGGAGCAAATCGAAAAATACCGCAGGGAGGCCGCTGAAACCGCGAAAAAACTCAAGCAGACGAAAAAAGAGCTCAGAAAGGACATTGACAGGATGCAGATGCACATCCAGATAATCAACACCGCCGCCGTCCCGCTCGCACTGATCGCGATCGGAATCGGTATCTGGCTCAACGGCAGAAGAAGGAGGTCAAAATGAAGCCAAAACATCTCGTCGCACTTCTCCTCGTCGCCATCGCGCTCGTCGCCGCGTTCTTCGCAATGCACCGAAACGACATGGACTCGATGCGAAAATCGCAGGAGAAGATCGGCACACCCGTCCTGCCAGGCCTCGACTTGGAAAAGCTGGACACACTGAAAATATCCTCCGGGGACGAGCTCAAGGTCGAAATCGCCAGACGCGGGGATATCTGGACCGTCGCCAACCTCCACGACTATCCGGTGGACCCGTCGAAACTGCGCTCCTTCACACTCGACTTGTCGAACATGAAGACGATGAAGGAGATCAATTCACCCGACTCGCAGCTCGCCAGATTCGGACTCGACAGGAAGGACAGCTCGAATCCGCCATTCAAGGTCGAGCTTGCATCCTCCTCTGCGAAAATCGCAGAACTGACCGCCGGCAAGAAAAACACCAAAAAGGGCTCCCCGGAATTCGGTGGCGACGTCTCCGAGGGCAGATTCCTGATGATCCCGGAGAAAAAAACGGTGCTCGTGTCCGACAAGACCCTCTATGAACTGGAGAACGAAGCTTCGGACTGGATTGACAAGACCTTCCTCTCCGCGGGAAAACTCAAGAGCGCATCCCTTTCCGAGGACGGAAAAACAGTCTGGACAGCGGCGAGAACGGCGGAGAACGAGGACATGAAGCTGCAGAATGTCCCCGAGGGAAGGGAGGCCGACAGCTCGAAAATCTCCGAAATATCATCGGCCCTCTCATACATGAGCTTTGCGAGAATCGCAGACCCAAAGACCGCCGACGACGTGAGCGGACTGGACAAGCCAAAGATATTCACCGCCGAAGACTACGAGGGAATCAGATACATCGTAAAGATTGGGAAAAAAGACAACAGCGACTCCTACGCGAAGGTCTCCGCGGAATTCGCAGGCATCTCCCAGCCCCCGGCTCCAAAGGACGAAAAACCGGAGGACAAGGAAAAGCGGGAGAAGTCCTTCCAGGAAAAGGAGAAAAAGGCCAGGGACAAGACCGACGAAATCAACAAAAAATACTCCCCATGGCTATACCTCCTCGCCGAACACAAGGTCAAAATCCTCTCCTCCACCCTGGAGGACCTTCTGAAGAAACCCGAGGAGAAAAAGGACGAGAAAAAGCCCGGGCAAAAAAACGAGCAGGAAAGCAAGTAGAGCCAACCGCAAAATCGCCGGAGGCAGGGCGGTTTCACCCCTCCTTCGCCATGGCTACGGAGGGCAGGCTGAGACCGCCGTAAAAAGGTAGGGTGCGATCAGAGTTTACCCCGATTCTGATGATATCGGGGCATCGCGCCGGTCTCGTTTTGGTAGGGCGCGATCGCCGCATCGCGCCGGTCTCGGACGGATCGGTGCTAGCCTGTTCTCCATCGGAGAATCACTGCCTTCCAATTCTCCGGACGGCTTCCCGACCCCTTTCAGGATCGGCATAAACTAAAAATATTGGAAAAACAAAACTAAGAGGGTATATTGTCCCTCTTTGAATCTTGGCGGCTTAGCTCAGTTGGTTAGAGCGTCGGAATCATAATCCGCAGGTCCTCGGTTCAAGTCCGAGAGCCGCCACCAGTCAACCTAAACCTTGCGTTTATAGGCAGCAAATTTAGGTTAATCGAGACCTTGGTATGTTCATGCTTGAAAATTGAGCGCGCCGCGTTCAATTTTCAAGTGGATGATTTTGGCGACTGCCTTCTCTATCATGGGAATGGGATGGTGATGCTCCTGGTATTTCCTGATTGATCCCCGCAAGTTCAAGAGGCCGCGCGGAATGTGCCCGAGATAGCTCTTCTTGCCCTTGACGAGCCCGAGAAAGGCAAAAGCCCCGAGCGCCTGCATGTTCCTCTGAAGCGCCGCCGAGCTTGCGAATTTCGCAAAATCGCGCAATGGGATGTCCAGTCTCCGCCCCAGCCCGCTCCTGCACAGAATCCGGTGATAATAGGCGGTCAGGCGGGCGATCTCGTCTTCGGAAATCTCAATGTATGCGTCCCTCAGCAGCGACATCAGATCGTAGGCGAGAGGCCCCATGCGGGCCCCCTGGAAGTCCACTATCCTTATCCTGTTCCTGAATATCATTATGTTCTGCGACTGGAAATCCCTGTGGCAGAGAACGCGCGGAGAGGAGAGCGCCTCTCTGGCGACCGCGTCGAACTCCTCGTCAATGCCGGGGAAATCCGGGATTTCTACCCCTGCGAATTTCGCAAGAAAGTTGTCCATGAAGTATTGCGACTCCCATCGGAGCCCATCGAAGCCAAACTCCCTCTTGACGTTCCTCTCCGCCGAGGCCATGGTCCTGTTCTGGAATTCAACAAGAAAGCGTATCGCCTTTTCGAGGAGACGCCCTGCCATCGCCCCGGAACTGCGGAGTGCCCTGTTGAGGGTGGCATCGCCCAGATCCTCCATGAGGACGGAATGGCTTGAAAGATTCGCCCTTCGGATTCGGGGAACGCCGAGAGCAAGCCTGTCCAGATATCTGCCTATCTTCATAAAGCGGGCGAAATCCTGGTCGTCCGGACCGCTGACCATCAGGACTTCGCGCCTGCCTCCCGAGTCCAGCCTGTAGAAGCGTCTGTTCGAGCCCTGCTCCTGCAGGGAGCTGATCCGGATCCGGCGGAAATCGGATTCCTTCAAAATCCCCAGATTCATGATCTCGTTGGAGTCCCTGTGGACGGAGAAGCCCTTCCCTATTATCTCGTCCCTGCGGAACTCGCCGCTCCGCAACGTGGCCCCGTCAAGCAATATGCAGTTCTCCAGCTTCGCCCCTTTGCGAATTTCGCAGCGGCCTCCGGGCGGGGCGGACACGAAGCCGCGGAGAGAGACTCCGCCGATGCGCCCAAGCCCGCCGCTGAAAGGCCTGTCCGAAGGCTTGAGCCATGCCGGCATGAAAAGCTTCCGGAGCAGTATCTCCTCGTGGACGGAGAAATATTTGGAGAGGGAGCCTATGTCGCGCCAATAGATTCTGTCCGGGACGAACGCCCCCAGTTCGCCGTTCTCAATCATTCTGGAGAAAACCTCTATCAGTGGGAATTGGTGCAGTTCCGACGGGAAAAAATCAAACACCCTCCTGCTGAACGCCGCAATCCCGGAGTAAGTCATAAGACCGGATTTCCCGATGCTGCCGCAATGGCCTTTGATCCCGGAAATGACTCCCCTCTCCGCCGATATCTTGTTGTCGCCGCCGTCAACGAGCAGGAGAGTTCCCGCGAGCCCGCTTCTCCTGTGATGCGAAAGCAGCAAGCCCAGGTCCGCATCGGAGATCACGTCGCCGTTGTGCAGCAGGAAGAAATCCTCTTTTTCCAGGAATTGCCTGCAGTTGAGGATGGCCCCTCCGGTCCCGAGGATTCTCCTCTCCATCGAGAATGACAGCGACGGATGATCCGTGCCGGCGAATGCCTCGACTATTTTTCCCGCCTTGTGGTGGAGGTTGACAATCACCTCGGAGCAGCCTGCGGAGAATATCTTGTCGGCGATGGCCATCAGCAGGGGCCTGCCGCATATCGGCGCCAACGGCTTCGGGAGGAAGTCGGTGAAGGGCCTGAAGCGAAGCCCGTATCCGGCGGAGAGGATGATCGCGGAGAAAGCGCCTTCCCCGGACTTTTCCTTTGCGCATTTGCGTGCTATATTTTTCATTCGAGGCGTTCGGGTCGGATTAGGGATCAGTAAAATTCCAAATTCGAGCTGATTTCAAAACTCCGCATTCGGGGTAAATATATGCCGTTGTGGGCGAAAATCTACGTGGCGGTCTTTCTTTTGTTCACAGTGTCGAACATGGGTTACTACCTCTACGTCAAGACGAGGCTCCTTCTTGTCGCCTACGAGCTGCTCTGCGGGGTCTTCTTCATGCTTGTGATGGTCTCATACTGGAGGCCGTTGCTGAAGGACAAGCTCAGCCCGCCGGTCGCGCTGATCTTCTTCGCCCTGCTCGGCCTCGAGTTCTATCTGAGCACAATGGGGGGCTACGAAAAGCTCGGGCTCAAGATGCCGGAGGAAATGGACGAAAGCGACCTGGACAGGGCGTGCGCCATATCAATACTGTTCGCTTCCCCGGCATACATCGTCGGAGGGCTCTCGATGCTGGACATGCTCGTAAAATAAATTCGCGGGATATTGCGTTTACCTGGTATTCGACAAAACAACAATAGAGGTGGACAGATGAGAAAGCTGAATCTGGTGCTGGCGGCTCTCGCAATGGCCGGGCTCGTTGCAAATGCGGAGGAAGATATCTTCGCGGACGGCTCCAGGCCGAAGACCGGCGAGGCTTGCACCGGGGAAGGGAAGAAGGGCGAAGTCGGAAAGCATGGGCGGCAGAACGGGATGAGCATGATAGAGAGGCTCAGGCAGAGCAATCCGGAGAAGTTCGAGGAGCTCAAGAAACTGCGCAAGGAGAATCCGGAGGAGTTCAAGAAGCAGATAAGGGAGTTGGCCCGGGAGATGATGGACAAGGCCAGGGCCGAGAAAGACGAGATCAACGCCCTCGTGGATAAACTCAAGGAGTCCGGCAGCGAGGAGGACAAGGCCGCGCTCAAGGAGAAGCTCAAGGCGATAACCCTCACCAGAATCGAGAACGGCAGGAAGCGCATCGCCCAGATGGAGGAGAGCATCGAAAAATACAAGGCTCAAGTCGAAGAGACGGAAAAGAACATGGACGCCAAGATAGAGGAACGCATCAAGTCCCTTCTCGAAAAGGGAGCGGAATGTGGCGGATGCAAAGGGCGCGGAAAGGGAAAGGAGGCAAAGGAAGAGAAAGGCTCCATATAGCCCCTTATGGCGCGCTGGCAGGAACGGAAAGGTAAGGACGGCATTCTCCGAAGGAGAACAGGCAAGCTCTGCTGCCGTCCGGAATAAAAAGGTAGGGACGGATCGCCGATCCGTCCGTGATCGGCGCGATGCGGCGCTTGCCCGCCTCGCCAGCTCCTTGGAGAGAGGACGAGCAAGCATCCAGAGGCGTTTACGGGCTCGGGACCGGCGGGGTCGCGCCCTGCCTTTTTACGGCGGTTTCCGCAATTGAAATTCAGCTCCGGCGGACTAAGTATATCCTCGAACAAATTTCAAAACAAAGGAGTTTCATGTCATGGCAAGGAAAAAACTTCAGGTTGAAAAGCCGGCTCTGTTCTCGGATTTCAGTTGCCAGGAGCCCTGGCGCATATTCAGGATAATGTCCGAATTCGTCGAATCATTCGAAAAGATGTCGGAGCAGGGACCGCTGGTGACGGTTTTTGGCTCGGCCCGGACCAAGCCCGAGGAAGGCGACTACAAGGAGGCGGTCAAGCTGGGGAGACTGCTGGTGAAAAACGGCTTCGGTGTCCTGACCGGGGGCGGGCCGGGGATAATGGAGGCCGCGAACAGAGGTGCGCAGGAGGCCGGAGGCGTTTCAATCGGCCTCAACATCAAACTGCCGAACGAGCAGAAGCCCAACCCATACCTCACGGATGAAATAGACTTCAGATATTTCTTCATACGCAAGGTGAACTTCCTTAAATACACGCACGGTGTTGTGGTCTTTCCAGGAGGATTCGGAACCCTCGACGAGCTGATGGAGACGCTCACGCTCATCCAGACCGAAAGGATAAACAAGATTCCAGTGGTGCTCGTCGGGTCGGAATTCTGGAAGGGCATGCTGGACTGGATCGCCAGGACATTGGTGGACAACCAAAAGATCTGCGCGAAGGACATCAAGCTATACCAAGTGGCCGACACCGCCGAAGAGGCCATGGCCTTCCTCAAAATACATCACAAAAAAAACGGACTGATCGGAACGATCAAGGCGGGATTCTGATATAAT
>DYMC01000092.1 GCA_020721745.1 Lentisphaera sp.
ATCGGAGAAGGCAGTGAATATCAGTATCTTACGGTTGCCAGAATTAATAGGAGTTCCGGCCTTTTCCCTTATTATTTCCTTGAGCTTTGCGAGTTTTGCATCTCTTTGGACGGTTACGGATTCGGCGTTGTTCAAAAGTATAAGTATCTGATCCCTGTCCTTTTTTAGATCTCCAAGCCATTTGTCGGTATCGAGGTGTTTTAGCGGAAACTTGAGTTTGCTTCCCACCTCCTGCATTGACTCCAGTTCCTCGCTATCCTCCGGAGTGAGTGGCTCCATGTCCTTTCCGAGCAGAGAAGGCTGTGTATGCTCGTCATAGTTTTCATCGAAATTCTTTATTTTATCTATCAGCAAATCAATTTTATCGATTGTTCTGCGCATGGATATTTCGAAAGATTCTATCGAGCTCTCGAGGCGCTTCAGAAAATTCACCTTCATCATGCCGATAAGGTAATGCTCGCGTTCCTTCTGGGACTGTAGCGCGGTGATGTTTCTGATCCCTTTGAACTTCTCCTCATATAGAGGGATAAACTCTTTTTTTTATGTATTGTGAAGGATTGAAAATGGAGAGCTTGTATTTGCGGATTTCCTGCTCAATCCTGTCGTATGACGGGAAATGCTTCTGGGTGTCAATCTCGGTATGTAGCGACACAGGCCTGAGGCGTTCGGGGAATTTCCCAACTTTGGCGAGATCATAATGGGTTTTAATGTGCACCCTCGAACGGGATATGGTCAGACTGTCAAGCAATCGGAAGAAATCAGAACCCAAATTGTTCATGAGATCGCTCAGCTTCCGGTTCTTGTTCTTTTTCGGATCCGCCCAGTTCGTGAAATGCGTCTGTGCGTTCCTCATGGTCTGGGATATGCTTTTTATATCGAGATCCGATGCATATGCCCCATCCTTCTTGTGGGAAATGAGATAATATTGGTTTCTGAGATCTTTCAGATTGTTGTTTACTGGGGTGGCGGAAAGCAGCAGAACCTTTGTGTTTCGTCCCTTGCAGATGACTTCTTCCATAAGCCTCTCGTATCTGGTGGGGGTATATTTCCCGTTCTCCTTCTCCCTTCCGTATAGGTCGTTTCTGAAATTGTGCGACTCGTCTATTACGACGAGATCGTAGTTTCCCCAATTGTGTCCGGCAAGATCTATATCGCCCGCAGTCCCCGAGCTTCTGCTCAGGTCGGTATGGGAAAGGACGTTGTATGAAAACCTGTCGCTATCGAGGATGTTGCGTGTGTCGTTCGTGTTATACAATGTCCAGTTGCTTCTGAGTTTCTTGGGGCATAGGACAAGCACCCTTGCATTCAGAAGTTCGAAATACTTGATCACAGCCAGCGCCTCGAAAGTCTTTCCAAGGCCGACGCTGTCCGCGAGGATGCAACCCCAAAATTTCTGGATTTTGTTTATCGCCCCCTTCACTCCGTCGCGCTGGAAATCATAAAGAAGCTTCCATACCTTCGAGTCAAAGAAACCAGTCTTTTCGTCGAGCAAGCCACCGCTCTTCTGATCGGAAAGGAAATCCTGGAATATATGGTAAAGAGTCTTGTAGTAGATGAACTCCGGGGACTTGTCACCATAAAGCATTTCAAGATATTTGAGAACCTGTTCCTTGACATCGTCCGTTAGTTCTTTATCGTTCCATAGTTTCTCGAACCAGCGGAGCAATCCCGCCACATCCCTTCTGTCGTTCAAGACTATGTTGAGCTCCATGTTGGGATTTCCGCCAAGGCCAAGACCGCTGACGGTGAAATTGGAACTGCCAAGCACGGCCTCCTCAAGACCGTTGGGTTTGGCGACATGATACATCTTGCCATGCAGGAAATTGCTCTTTTTCATCGAGCGGATTTCAGTCTTTGTCCTGATCCAGTCCGCGCAATCTCTGGCAATCTTCTTCTGCTCCAGATAGTTTTTCAAGGGCAAGCTCGCTGTCTACAATGCTGAATGCCTTGCTTTCATCCCCGTCAGGGCTTATCTCCTTGATGAACTTGGGCTCTCCAAGGAGAAACCTGAGGTGGGCTACGGAGTCCAAATTGTTTTTAAGACGTTCGTATGCGTAGATAGTGAAGAAAGCGGTGACAAACGACAGCTTCGAGGCGGGCTCTATGTTTCTTGCCAGGAAGTCTCCGACTTTTCCCTCGGCATGATTGTCAAGTATTCCGTTATTGTTTTCAAGCACTTTGGCAATTGATGTCATGGCATTCCGGATTCTAGACATATAGGGTCGAATATACTCCGAGATGCGTTATCCGCAACCAGTTGGCGAAATATTTCATGGAGCCAATTGCAAAACTACGGACGCGGCAAGCGCGTCCCTCCATTTTTATTCGCCTCGGCGAATGGAGGGGCATGCTCTTGACACGTATGAAATCACGTGTTGCCATGCCCGCGAAAAGAGTTTTGCAGTTACCTCTCATGAATTTGAACTACCCCCCGCATAAAGGGTAAAAAAACTGCAACATATTTTGCAAAACTGATGGATGGAGCTAGATTCCGATTCCTGCAAAACAAAAACAAAAAGGGATGAAGCATATATGAAGAACGACTACAAGGTTGCGGACATCGGTCTGGCGGCTCTCGGCCGGAAAAAGATCGAGATTGCGGAGAAGGAGATGCCGGGGCTGATGGCGACCAGGCGGAAATACAGCGCGAAGAAGCCGCTGAAGGGCAAGAGAATAACCGGAAGCCTCCACATGACTGTGGAGACGGCGGTTCTGATAGAGACGCTTGTCGAGCTCGGAGCGGATGTCCGCTGGTGCTCATGCAACATTTTTTCGACACAGGACGAGGCGGCGGCGGCGATAGCCGCAACGGGAGTTCCAGTCTTCGCCTGGAAGGGCGAGACGCTGGAGGAATACTGGCAGTGCACGGTGCGGGCGCTCGACTTCCCCGGCGGAAAAGGACCGAATCTGGTCGTTGACGACGGCGGCGACGTGACGCTGATGATACACCGCGGATACTTCGCGGAGAAGAATCCGTCAATCCTCGACAAAAAAGCCCACGGGGAGGATGAACTCGAACTGAACAAGATGCTCAAGAAGCTGCTGAAGGAATCTCCACACAAGTGGGACTCGGTGGTGAAGGCCTGGGAGGGTGTCTCGGAAGAAACCACCACGGGAGTCAACAGGCTATACCAGATGATGGAGGAAGGCTCGCTCCTCGTTCCATCAATCAACGTGAACGACTCGGTCACGAAATCCAAGTTCGACAATCTCTACGGGTGCAGGGAGTCGCTCGCGGACGGCATCAAGAGGGCGACCGACATAATGATAGCCGGAAAGGTCTGCCTCGTATGTGGCTATGGCGATGTCGGCAAAGGCTCCGCCCAGTCCATGCGCGGCTTCGGTGCCAGAGTGATCGTCACGGAGATAGACCCCATATGCGCGCTTCAGGCGTCAATGGCCGGATATCAGGTCGCGAGGATAGAGGATGTCGTGGGCGGGATAGACATATTCGTCACGACGACCGGCAACAGGGACATCATCACGCTGGAGCACATGAAGATGATGAGGGACCAGGCGATAGTCTGCAACATCGGACACTTCGACAACGAGATACAGATGGGGCGTTTGAACTCCTGCAAGGATGTGAAAAAGATAAACATCAAACCGCAGGTAGACAAGTATATCTTCCCTGACGGACATTGCATCTACATCCTCGCCGAGGGGCGTCTTGTCAATCTCGGATGCGCGACAGGGCACCCGAGCTTCGTGATGAGCAACTCCTTCACGAACCAGACCCTCGCACAGATAGATTTGGCGACCACGAAGAAAAAGCCCGGGGTCTACAGGCTGTCCAAGAAGCTTGACGAGGAGGTCGCAAGGCTGCATCTCGACAAACTCGGAGTGAAGCTGACAAAGCTGACCAAGGAGCAGGCCGACTACATCGGAGTGCCGGTGAACGGCCCATACAAGCCGGAGCACTATCGCTACTGAGGGGGCAGGATACGGGATATTTACCCGCCACCCGAAGGGCAGGCGGGCAGGATGTTTACCCGCCCCACGCAGCGCGGAGGGTTTACGCGCCCCGCTGAAAGCGCTGGCGTGCGGGATTCAATACGGGCAGGAAAACACGAATCACGAAATCCTAAAACGAATACCGAAACTTGTCCGCCATCCAGTCGTGGCACATGCGGTGCCATCGCTCCAAATGAGGTGATTGCAAAACTCTTTTCGCGGGCATGCCCCTCCACGCCGATTCCTGCGAGAAATCGGCATCTGGAGATCGGACAAACTCCGGGCGGCCATTCCTGGCCGCCAACTGAAAAACTTTGTCGGGCAGGAATGCCCAACATACTTTTGACGTCTGCCCAAGAAGCAGGGCGGCCATTCCTGGCCGCCAACTGAAGATCGGACAAAGTCCTTGTTGAATAGGGAGTTGTATTGACCATGCTGTTTTGCCATGCAGGCGAGACGGTTCCTATGGCGAATCCACCCGTTCGTGGAGGTATCTGCGGCGGCGCAGCCGCTTTGCTGGCAAGGGGGACTCGAGCGGCCACCACAGTTCCCCCCTTGCCGTCGTGTATCTGCACCGCCGGAGCCGCCTCCACAGGGAATCAGCCATTCGCAAAAAGCCCCGGGCATGCTAGGTTACGCATCTAAAAAAAAACGACTATCTCCGCCGCCGCTCCATTTCATGACGCGGCCTTGAAGTCATGGGTCGGCCATGAAATATTTCGACAGGAAGCATCTCAGGCAATACTACGTGAGTCTGCTTAGGCAGAGCGGGACACCCGAGACGATAGCGAAGAGCGCGGCGATAGGGCTTTTCGTTGGGTTCTTCTTTCCGATAGGGACGCAGGTTCCGGCCGCATTGCTGCTTGCCATGGTTTTCAGGGCCAAGAAGATACTTGCCCTTGTGTTCACTCTTCCGACGAATCCGTATACGATTTTCTTCATATACCCTGTCCAATGCTGGATTGGTGGCAAGATATGCGGAATCCCTCTCCGTCTTGGCACGCTGAGGACGGTATTTCACGGCTTGAGGACGGACTTCTCCTTCGGTGAATTTCTGGAATTGAGCGTGGACATCATCGCGGCCTTTTTCGCCGGAGGACTTCTCTTCGGTGTGCTGTCGGGGGTGATAGGCTATTTCGCTGTCTACGGGATTATCATGAGCTACAGGCAGAGGGCGAAGACGAAGCTGGCCACCAGGCTCATATCGAAACATCGGGAATAATCGCGGCCGATCCTGCAGCTCTATTGCGATATTCGCATGACGCGGTATATTTAGAAAGATGCAGGATTCAGGATGTATAGTCTATAATGGTGATCGTAGATGCTCACTAAATACGGCAGACGGGAATGGATGACAAGCGCTGTGCTGTGCGCGACTGTCTCGCTTCTTCTTCTCTTCGCAGGGGTAGCGTTCAAATTGCCCGCATTGATCGTTCTATCGCTATTCGCAGATCTGCTCTGGATACCGCTGGCTCTTTTCTTCCGTGATCCGCCGAGGGTTATTCCGTGCGAGGACGATGCGGTCGTCTCTCCTGCGGACGGGGTGGTCAGGGACATCGAGACGGTGGACTGTCCGTTCGGTTCTGGACAAAAGTTCAGGCGGCTCGGGATTTTCCTGTCGGTCCTGGACGTGCACATAAACCGGATGCCGCTGGATCTGACCGTAAAGACAGTTAGATACGCCGAGGGACGTTTCCACGATGCCCGTTCGCCGCTGGCCCCGACCGAGAACGAATCGAACATGCTGCTTTGCGACGCCCGTGCCGCCGGACGGGAATTCCCCGTGATCGTGAAGCAGATATCTGGAGCCATAGCGAGGAGGAT
Organism: Lentisphaera sp.; assembly: GCA_020721745.1. Taxonomy (GTDB): domain Bacteria; phylum Verrucomicrobiota; class Lentisphaeria; order Victivallales; family GWF2-50-93; genus DYMC01. The sequence goes on from DYMC01000092.1 coordinate 5,779, forward strand.
AGTCTGCGAGGCAAAACCAGGGGACGCTTTCAAGCGCGGCGACAAGTTCGGGATGATCAAGTTCGGATCCCGGACAGAGCTTTATCTGCCCGACGACCAGGGCATGGAGATGGTCGTTGGCATAGGGGACAGGGTCTATGCCGGAAGCACGACGGTCGCGAGGCTGGGGACTAGAAGCCGGAGGGGCGTTGCGTGAGGAAAAAATTCATAGAGTTCATCAAGAACAACAGGTGGGTGAAGCTGATTCCCAACGTGCTCACCGTGTGCAACTCGCTGTGCGGATTCGCGGCCATACTCTACACCCTCAACGTCTATGAGAGCCCGCGCGATCCGGCGCCCGTGTTCGCGATAAGCTGCTGGATAATACTCGCCGCGATGATATTCGACGCACTCGACGGCTACACGGCAAGGATATTCAACGCCGCCAGCCTGGAGGGACTCAACATGGACTCCCTCTCGGACATGGTCACCTTCGGTGTGGCTCCCGCCGTGGTCGTCGCCATAATGGCGCACTACCTGCGGGATCTGGGCAAGGTTGGATACTACTTCGTGTGGGCGATGTGCGCGGTCTATATCGGATGCGCGGCATACCGCCTGGCGAAATACAACGTCCATGCCATGATAGAAAAAAAGAAAAGCAACCTGTTCAGCGGGCTTCCATCGCCGGGGGCGGCCGCCGGGATATGCAGCCTCGTGATATACTACAGCCTCGAGAACATCAAGTTCCAGGAGGTGATAGTCGTCATTCCGCCCTACGCCGGACTTCTCGGCCTCCTGATGGTGAGCAACGTGCGCTACATCCACGCGGGGAAGTGGCTGCAGTCTGCGAAGAGGAAGCCTTTCAAGATCGCGATCATCATCGCGACGGCCGTGATGGTTTGCATCCGCCCGGCGCCGGTCATAATATTCCTGATAAACTTCTACATAGTCTCCGGCCCGCTCGGGGAGATACTGGACAGGTTCTTCCACATCAGGGCGCTTAGCCCGGACCCCGAAATTATTCCAACGGCCAACACAGGAGCGGAAAAATGAGATATCTGATAACTGGCGGAGCGGGATTCATCGGGGGCCATCTGGCCGAGTCGCTCGTGCGCGACGGGCACCACGTGACAGTGGTGGACAACCTCTCGACAGGATCCGCGAAAAACCTTGCGGCCTTGAAGGATTCCCCCTCTCTGGAGTTCGTGGAGGGGAACATACTGGACCTGCCCGAGCTCGAATATCTGATATCCAGATCCGACATGGTCTTCCATCTCGCCGCGGCAGTCGGCGTGGAACTGGTGGTCAAGGATCCGGTGCTCACCATCGAGACAAACGTCCACGGGACCGAGAGGGTGCTGAGGGCGGCGCTGCGCAAGAAGACGCCATGCCTGATCACCTCGACCAGCGAAGTATACGGGAAATCCACCCACGAGTCCTTCTCGGAGCGGGACGACCTCCTGATTGGGCAGCCGAAGAACTCCAGATGGTCCTACGCCTGCAGCAAGCTTCTCGACGAGTTCCTGGCCCAGGCCTACCAACGCTCCAAGAAGCTGCCAGTGGCCGTGGTCAGGCTTTTCAACACCGTAGGCCCACGCCAGACTGGACAATACGGCATGGTCGTGCCCAGATTCGTTTCGAGGGCGCTATCCGGAAAGGACATCGAGATATATGGGGACGGGAGCCAGACACGCTGTTTCTGCCACGTGCACGACACTGTCCGGGCCCTCAGGGGGCTTTCCGCGAAGGATTCCGCCTTTGGCGACGTATTCAACATTGGCTCGACCGACGAGATCTCGATATGCGAACTTGCCGCAAGGATAAAGAAGCGCCTGAAGAGCAGGTCCAGAATAGTCAAGATCCCCTATGAGAAGGCATACGAGGCCGGATTCGAGGACATGATGCGGCGAGTCCCCGACACCAGCAAGGTAGAATCCCTGATCGGGTGGAGGCCCGCTCTGCCGCTGGACAAGATCATTGACGACGTGGTGGAATCCCTGAGATGAAAGAGGAAGCGTCGAAAGCTCTCCTGGATAAGTCCTCACGTCCGGGGAATCTGGCCTTCGGGATCAGCCGCAGAAGACTCCTCCTTGATCTCGCGCTGCTGCTCGCATCGGCACTCCTGTATTCCAGCTCATTTCCCCCGCTGAACTGGGATGCCGCCGCATGGTTCTCTCTCGCGCCGCTGATCATTGTCGCGCGTTCCAGGCGCCCCGTCCACGCGTTCATGCTCGGCTGGACGTGGGGATTTGTCTGGGCATTCACATCCTTCTTCTGGCTTAGGGAGATAGAATTCTTCGTGCCAATTCCAATCGCCCTCATTCTCGCCTTCTTCCCGGCCTTCTGGTGCCTGCCGCTGCCACTGATGGACAGGTTCCTCCACTATCCGACCGACGTTCTGGCCGCCGGATTTTCCGAGACCGAGCGATACAAGGAGCAGAACCAGCACGGCCTGGCATGGAACATCAGGGACATCCACTTCTGCCTTTTCGCCGCGTCGCTGTGGGTCTTCCTCGAATGGACCAGGTCGTGGATATTCACCGGATTCCCATGGAACATCGCAGCGACAAGCCAATGGCGGAATCCGGCGATAATACAGATATCCGACATCACCGGAGCATACGGTGTCAGCTTCGTCATCGTCATGCTCAACGCATCGCTTGCGGTTTCCGCGGGAAAGGCCAGGACGATGGTCGAGCACGGGAAATTCCGGAGGCCGGCCGCCCTCTATTTCTCGATACTTCTTATCATGATATGTCTCGGATATGGCACCCGCAAAGTGCTCGGCGCGCGCGCGGCGGCTCCATCGAGGGATATCAAGGTGGCGGTGATACAGGCGGACATCCCGCAGTGCAGGATTCCAAGCGAGGAGCAGGCTGCATTCGCGCTGGACAAGAACATCGAGCTGACCGAGCTGGCGCTGATGTCGAAGCCCGACATAGTCCTATGGCCCGAGACGGCGGTTCCCCTGCCATACCGCGCCTCGCACGCGATGGCGATTCGATACAGGCGCGAGCTGACGAGGCTGGCCGGGGAGGGAGCTGTCCAGTTCCTGATAGGTACGATTGACTTCGGAGACGTGCCGTTCGACCAGCGGCCCCCCGACGATATCCCTGCCCACAACAGCGCCCTCCTCGTGGACAAGGACGGCACAATACTGGATAAATACCACAAGACGCATCTCGTCCCCTTCGGCGAATACACGCCGTTCGGCAGATATTTCGAGCCGCTAAAAAGGCATTTCGGCATGGGCAGGGATTTGACCGCCGGCCGGGATTACACATTGTTCGAACTGCCATTCGGCCTCTGCGCCGGGGTCAACATATGCTACGAGGACGTATTCCCGGAGATATCCCGCAGGCTCGCGCGGAAGGGTGCGGACTTCATTATCGTTCTCACGAACGACGCATGGTATCCCAAAAGTTCCGAGCCGGAACAGCATTTCTCACATGCCGTCTTCAGGGCTGTCGAGAACAGGCGCAGGATAGTCCGATGCGGCAACAACAGCTTCAGCTGCGTGATATCACCAATCGGAGTCGTGGAGGACAGCGTCACACACGGAGTTGACCCAAAGACTGGAAACATGATCCCGGCCCCATCGAAGAAGAGCAGAGGATATGCGGTCTTCAAGGTGGAGGTGCCCTACCCCCAGAAGCAGAGCTTCTACACCAGGCATGGCGATGTCTTCATCCTGGCCTGCTCTCTCCTGCTGACGCTGTCATGCGTTCAGATTTTCTGGAAGTGGAAGACCACAAGGGAATATATCAAAGATGCCTTTCGTATATAGGAGTGAGCCAATTGCAAAACTCCGGA